>JALRBF010000310.1 GCA_023262365.1 Burkholderiaceae bacterium | reverse complement strand
AGCAGCTGCAGCGGCACCACGTGCAGCATGGGGCTGAGGGCGCCGTAGTGCTCGGGCATGCGCAGCAGGTGCACGCCGGGTTCGTGGCTGAGTTGGCTGTCGGCGTCGGCCAGCACGTACAGCACGCCGCCACGGGCGCGTACTTCTTGCATGTTGCTTTTTAGTTTTTCCAGTAGGGCGTCGTTGGGGGCCACGGTCACCACGGGCATCTCGGCCGTTACCAGGGCCAGCGGCCCGTGTTTGAGTTCGCCCGCAGGGTAGGCTTCGGCGTGGATGTAGCTGATTTCTTTGAGCTTAAGCGCGCCTTCGAGCGCGATGGGGTAGTGCACGCCGCGCCCCAAAAACAGCGCGTGTTCTTTGCTGGCAAAGGCTTCGGCCCAAGCCATGATTTGCGGCTCAAGTGCCAGCACGGCTTGCAGCGCCACGGGCAGATGGCGCATGCGGCGCAGCCAGTCGGCCTCTTGCTCGGCGCTTAGGCGCCCGCGCGCTTTGGCCAGCGTAAGGGTCAGCAAAAACAAGCCCGCCAGCTGCGTGGTAAAGGCTTTGGTTGAGGCCACGCCAATTTCTACCCCGGCGCGGGTAAGGTATGCCAAGCTGCACGCGCGCACCATGGCGCTGGAGGCAACGTTGCATACGGTGAGGCTGTGCGGTAGGCCTTGGGCTTTGGCGTGCTGCAAGGCAGCCAGGGTGTCGGCGGTTTCGCCACTTTGCGATATGGTGACGACCAGAGTGTGGGGTTCGGGCACGCTGGTGCGGTAGCGGTATTCGCTGGCCACTTCAACTTGGGTGGGTATGCCGGCCATGGCCTCTAGCCAGTACTTGGCCACCAGTCCACTGTAGTAGCTGGTGCCGCAGGCCAGCACCAGCACACGTTGGCAACCGCTTAGGATGGATTGGGCTTGCTCGGCCGGGCCAAACAGGTCGGGCACCAGTGCGTGCACGCCCTCTAGCGTGTCGGCCAAGGCTTGGGGTTGCGCAAAAATTTCTTTTTGCATGTGGTGGCGGTAGGGGCCCAGTTCCACCGCTTCGCTGTACACACCGGCTTGGCGTTTGGCGCGCTGCGCGGGTTGGCCTTGGACGTCAATCACCTGCGCGTGGTGCGCGGTAAGGGTGGCGCAGTCGCCGTCTTCAAGGTACATCACATGCTCGGCCACGCCCGCTAGGGCCATGGCGTCGCTGGCTAGGTAGTGGGCGTTGGGCCCCACGCCCATGACCATGGGTGCACCGTGGCGTGCACCCACCAAGTGGTGGGGCTCGTTGGCGTGCAGCACGGCAATGGCATAGGCGCCGTGTAGCCGGGCCGTGGCCGCGCGGACGGCGGCAAGCAGGTCACCGTGGTAGAGCGAGTCAATCAGATGCGCCACCACTTCGGTGTCGGTTTGGCTGGCAAACACGTAGCCTACGGCGCTGAGTTCGGCGCGCAAGGTTTCGTGGTTTTCAATGATGCCGTTGTGCACCAGCGCCACGCGGGCCGGGGCGTGTTGCGGCGCGGTGGCATCGACGCCTGGACCGTGGCTAAAGTGCGGGTGGGCGTTGTGTTCGGCCGGGGCGCCATGCGTGGCCCATCGGGTATGGGCAATGCCCACCTCGCTTTGCAAGGCGTGGCGCTGCACTTGGGCTTGTAGGTCGGCCACGCGCGCGGTGCTGCGGCTGCGCTGCAGGCCCTGGCTTTGCTGAATGGCCAAGCCGCACGAGTCGTAGCCCCGGTACTCTAGGCGCTGCAGGCCTTGCACCAAAACAGGAACGGTGTTGGTTTGCGCCACGGCGCCCACAATGCCACACATGATTCGTTGGGTTATTTGGGGGGTGTTTTGGGAGGTTTGGTGGGGCGCTGCCAGTTGGGCACGCTCACCGGTTTGGCACGGGCCACCGTAAGGGCGCCGGGGGCGGTGTTTTTGGTGATGGCCGAGCCTGCGCCCACGGTACCGCCAGCGCCTACGGTAAGAGGCGCCACGAGAACGCTGTTGCTGCCCACGTGCACGTCGTCTTCAATGGTGGTGCGGTGTTTGTTGGCGCCGTCGTAGTTGGCCACAATGGTGCCCGCGCCAACGTTAACGCGCTGGCCTATGCTGGCATCGCCCACGTAGGCCAGGTGGTTGGCCTTGGCGCCGGCGCCAAGGTTGCTGGCCTTGATTTCAACAAAATTGCCCACGTGCACATCAGCGCCCAGGGTGGTGCCAGGGCGCAGCCGGGCGTAGGGGCCCACACGTGCCGCCGGCCCAATGATGACGGCCTTGTGTTCTTTTGCCTGAACATCAAGTGCCAACAAATTCATGCAGTCGGCAACAGCGTCGGAAAG
>JALRBF010000275.1 GCA_023262365.1 Burkholderiaceae bacterium | reverse complement strand
ACGGCCACGTTCAGGCCGGCGCGTGCCAGCTGCAACGAGGCGCGCATGCCGGAACCGCCGGCACCGACGATAACCGCATCGAAACGACGCGAAGGAATGCTGGATTTGATGGATGCCACGATTACACTCTCCAAAGAATCTGAACGGTCCAACCGGCACATCCGACCAGCCAGAGTATCGTCAATGCCTGCAGCAGAAGTCGCACGGCGACCGGCTTCACATAGTCCATCCAGATGTCTCGCATGCCAACCCACACGTGGTACATCAGCGAGGCCACCACGGCAAAGGTTAGAAATTTCATCCAGCCAGTGGCAAAAATGCCCGACCAGGTGGCGTACGAGATGGGCCCTTGGGTGAGCACCATTTGCACCAGCACCAGCAAGGTAAACAAGGCCATGAGGGCAGCGGTGACGCGCTGAGCCAGCCAGTCGCGCAGGCCGTAGTGGGCCCCTACGACCACGCGTTTGGAGAGGTTTGAGTCGGTCATGATGGGTCGGTTGATGGTGGGTTAGTACAGGCCAAAGAGCTTGGCCCCGAGCAGCACGGTAAGCGCCAGGCTGAGCACCAGCGTGGCTTGGGCCGAGGCCCGGCCAAAGCCTTTGGTCACGCTGTGGGTGATGTCCATGAACACGTGCCGCACGCCGGCGAGCAAATGGTGCAAAAACGCCCACAACAAGGCCAGCACCACCAGCTTGATGAGCGCACCAGGCAGCACACCCACGCCGTGGGTCAGGGCGGCGGTTACGGCCTCGTAGCTGAGTTCGGAGGTGACGGAGCGGTCAAACATCCAGATTAAGAAAGGCAGCAACACAAACATCAGCGCGCCGCTGATGCGATGCAAGATCGAGACCCATCCCGCGGCCGGCAGCCGGTAGGTGGGCAAGTCGCGGAGCGCGTTGATGTTGCGAAAGGTTTTGGGGTGAGATGGCATGGACAACAACCTGTTGGCTCAGTGGTGAATACACGATTCATTCGGCTCGAGTGGCCAACGAATTTCGCTTGATTGTAGGAGCATGTGCAATGACCATTTACTGCAGTTCATTGCGGTAGTGGTGGTGCTCGGTACGGTACAGGCCGCGCCGTAGCTCCATGGCTTGATCGCTATAAGTGTAGGCCACGCGCTCCACGCTGAGCAGCGGTGTCGCCGGCGTGACGTGCAGCCAGTGCGCGGCCTCTGGGGTGGGCAGCACGGCGCGAATTTTTTCTTCGGCGCGCACCATGCGCACGCCAAAGGCCGATTCAAACAAACCGTACAGCGGCCCCTGGTGGCTGGTGAGGCGCTCTTGCGTCAGCCCTTTAAAGGGCGCGGCTGGCAGCCACAAAGCCTCGTAAATGGTGGGGATTTGCTCAAAGCTGAGCACCCGCTGCACCTGCCACACCGCGTCGCCACTGCGCATGCCAAGGGTGCGTGCCACATCGGCGCTGGCACGCATTTTTTTGCACTCAATCACGTGGCGTTGCCCGGGGCTGCTTACACCGCTGGCCGCGGCGTCGGCGTGCAGCCGCAAAAAGCGGTGCTGCACCTGGCGCTGCGCGTGCGTGGCCACGTAGGTGCCGCGCCCTTGGCGGCGCACCAGCAGGTTGTCGGTGGCTAATTCGTCAATGGCTTTGCGCACCGTGCCTTGGCTCACGCCGTAGCGGGTGGCCAGGTCGATTTCGCTGGGTATCAGTTCGCCTGGGCGCCACTCGCCGCCCTGCAGGCTTTGCAGGATGAGTTGCTTGATTTGTTGGTACAGCGGACTGAAGGCCGGTGTGCCCACATCGGCGTTGGCCAAGGGGCCAACCGCGCCTTGTGCATAAGAAGCTTGGCTGGGAGCTCGCATCGTCTAATCATATCTTATATAAGACACAAGACAAGTTGACGAAAACCCTTGGGCAAACTAAACTACATGGGTTATTTTGTCCCGTCGGTTCGGGGCAATCGTCTAATTCTCGGAGTCCACCCACATGAGCAAATCCCCCGTGCGCGTCGCCGTCACCGGTGCCGCAGGTCAAATTGGCTACGCCCTGTTGTTTCGCATTGCCTCAGGCGAAATGCTGGGCAAAGACCAGCCCGTGATTCTTCAGTTGCTCGAAATCCCCGACGAGAAGGCGCAAAAGGCGCTCAAGGGCGTGATGATGGAGTTGCAGGACTGCGCCTTCCCGTTGCTGGCGGACATGCAAGCCCACAGCGACCCGGTGCAGGCCTTTAAAGATACCGACTACGCGTTGCTGGTGGGGGCGCGTCCGCGTGGCCCCGGCATGGAGCGCGCCGACTTGTTGGCCGCCAACGCGCAAATTTTTACCGCCCAGGGCAAGGCGCTCAACGCCTCGGCCAGCCGTCAAGTTAAGGTGTTGGTGGTGGGCAATCCAGCCAACAC
>JALRBF010000263.1 GCA_023262365.1 Burkholderiaceae bacterium | reverse complement strand
TCACCTACGAAGGGGGCAACAGAAAATTGCTCAAGGTGATTCAGTAATCACACGTAGCCTAGACCTAAGACCCGCCTGCTGGCGGGTCTTTTTTTACTCGCCTAAGTACGCGGCTCTGACCTCAGGACTCTCGAGCAACTCGGCTCCTGAGCCCTCTTTGACCAACGTACCAGACTCAAGGACGTAACCGTAGTCGGCAATTTGCAAGGCCAATCGAGCGTTTTGTTCGACCAGCAATAAGGTTGTACCACGCGCAGAAATGTCAGCAATGACCTCAAAAATTTTGTCCACCATGATGGGAGAGAGCCCCATGGAAGGTTCATCC
This sequence comes from Burkholderiaceae bacterium, assembly GCA_023262365.1. Classification (GTDB taxonomy): domain Bacteria; phylum Pseudomonadota; class Gammaproteobacteria; order Burkholderiales; family Burkholderiaceae_C; genus RS62. The sequence goes on along the minus strand of JALRBF010000263.1, from coordinate 8,742 downwards.
AACAACAACAATCTGGGTTCACCTACCAGCGCCCGAGCCATGGCCAACATTTGTTGCTCGCCGCCAGAGAGAGTGCCAGCCAGTTGTTGATACCGTTCTTTCAATCTCGGAAAAAGCGAGTACTGGGCCTCAAGCGCTTCTTGAATCAAGTGATCGGATCGCCGGGCCAACGGGCGGGCCTGAGCGCCAATCAACAAGTTCTCATGAATCGTCATTCGAGTAAAAATTCCTCGACCCTCAGGCACCAAAATCAATCCCTTACTGGGCAGCCCATGGTTAGGTAGGGAATCAATGCGCTCACCGGCCAGCAACACGGTACCTGCCACGGGTCGCTCCAACCCAGCAATTGCCTTTAAGGTCGAGCTTTTCCCAGCACCGTTGGCACCAATCAACGCAACGGTCTTCCCGGCATCAACATGAAAACTCAGGCCCTTAACGGCCTCGATACCACCGTACCTGACGCGCAAACCATCCACGCGCAACAACGCGCTGCTGCCGCTCATGCCTGCGCCTGCCTTCCCAAATATGCTTCAATTACCGCCGGGTCGCGCTGCACCTCAGCGGGCGGCCCCTGCGCAATGGTCTGCCCATAGTCCAAGACAGTTACCCAATCACACAATCCCATGACCAATTTCACATCATGCTCAATCAACAAGATCGTACTGCCGTCACTACGAATGCGCAGCAGCAAATCCTTGAGCGCATTCTTCTCAGTAGCGTTCATGCCAGCGGCGGGCTCGTCCAGGGCGAGCAACTTGGGGTCGGTAGCCAGCGCACGGGCAATTTCCAAGCGCCTTTGATCACCATACGAAAGGGTGGCCGCTTCCACATGCGCGACGTGGCCCAATCCCACGTAATCGAGTAACTGTTGGCTTTTGGACCGAATGGTGTCTTCCATTCGTTTAAACCCCGGAGTCCGAAACACCGCACCAATTACCCCTGAATGCCAACCCGATGTGCGCAAATGCCTGCCCACCATGACGTTTTCAATAACCGACATACGCGCAAAAAGGCGGATGTTTTGGAAGGTCCGCGCGATGCCAGCCTGAACCACTCGGTGAACATCTTTAGGGCTGTAGGGCACACCAGCCAAACAAAACTCGCCGCTGTCGGCCGTATAAAGACCGGTCACCACATTGAAAAAAGTGGTCTTGCCAGCGCCGTTGGGGCCGATAAGGCCATATATTTGTCCTGGAGACACCTCAATCGAAACGTCGTCAAGCGCCGTGACTCCACCAAAACGCTTCGACACGCCAGTAGCCTCTAGCAAAGGCATGGCTTGGCCATCACGCATGCCGGCGTCCCATCAGCCCGTTGGGGCGAAACAGCATGATCAACACCATGGCCAGGCCAAACAAAAGCATTCGAAGTGCCTCCGGCGCAATCAGCTCAACACCAAAAATTCCCTCTTGGATGGGCTTGGCAACCAGTCGTAACACCTCTGGGATCGAGTAAAGCAGAATGGCACCGAGAATCACGCCCCACACATTACCCATGCCACCGAGCACCACCATGGCAACAATGACCACGCTTTCCATCAAAATAAAGCTCTCGGGCGAGACAAAACCCTGAAAGGCAGCGAACATGGCGCCCGAGACACCACCAAAACTGGCGCCCATTGCGAAAGCCAGCAGTTTGACATTTCTCACGTTGATGCCCATGGCCTTGGCTGCGGTTTCGTCCTCTCGGATCGCCATCCAAGCCCGACCAACTCTTGAGTCTTGTAGGCGCACGCTAACCATAATCACCACTACTGCGAGAAATACAAACAGGTAGTAGTACAACTGCACCGACGGCACGGACAAGCCACCGACTTGCAATGTCTCACCCAAATCCACTCCCAACACCTTGATTGAATCAATTTTGGCAATGCCCTGCGGGCCGTTGGTCAGGTTGATTGGAGCATTCAAATTATTAAGAAATATTCGAATAATTTCGCCAAAACCCAGGGTAACGATAGCCAAGTAGTCACCGCGCAAGCCGAGAACTGGTACGCCGAGCAAGACGCCAAATAGGGCAGCAAGCAATGCAGATAGCGGCACCACCAACCAAATGGAACTGTGCAACCCATCCGGAAATGTTTGCCGTATCCACTCAAACTGGTCAAAGAGATGCGGCGACGCCAACAACGCGTACATATACGCCCCCACGGCGTAAAACGCGACGTATCCCAAGTCAAGCAGGCCCGCGTAACCCACCACAATGTTCAGCCCTAGCGCCAGCATGATGTAAAGGCTTGCAAAGGCCAATATTCGAATCCACGAGTTGCCAAAATAGCCTGCAACAAAGGGTAACAGCAATAACGCCAACCCCACCAACAGGGCGGCCCAGATGGCGTTTTTTCCGGTCAGAGAAACAGTCATGTGGCCACCACCATCACGCGCGATCAGCAACCCGCTCGCCCAGCAGCCCGGATGGCCGAACCAGTAACACCAAAATCAGCACGGCGAACGCGAAAATGTCTTGGTAATGACTGCCCAAAAATCCGCCCGTGAAGTCTTCAATGTATCCCGCGCCCAGGCTCTCGAGGATCCCTAATAACAGCCCACCCAATACGGCACCCGGCACGTTGCCAATGCCGCCAAGTACCGCTGCCGTGAACGCCTTTAGGCCAGGCATGAATCCCATCGTGAAATGCACGATGTTGTAATTCATGGCCACCAACAGACCCGCCACTGCCGCCAATGCCGCACCCAACATAAACGTTAGTGCGCGCACCCGGTCGGGATTGACCCCCATCAGCGTGGCCATGCGAGGGTTTTCGGCCACGGCACGCATGGCGCGGCCCAGAATCGTTTTTTGTATCAACACGATCAAACCCGCCATCATGGCGGCCGCAACCACCAGAATCAGCAATTGCTTGGGCGCCATGTAAACACCGGCCACCTCAATCGGTGTTGTGGGCATTAAGTCAGGGAATGTCTTGGGATTGGGACCGCCGATGATCATGACCAAGGTTTGCAAGACAATCGACATGCCAATTGCCGTGATGAGCAGCGACAGACGCGGGGCGTTCCTTAGCGGTCGGTAGGCCAAACGCTCAATTAAGGCCGACAAAAACATACAAGCGGGAACTGCAATCACCACCGCGGCGAGTATTAACCATACGTTACCTAGCTCAGGAAATGCCGCTTGCAACACGGAGACCACCAACAGGCTAACCATGGCACCTATCATCAAAACCTCGCCATGAGCAAAGTTGATGAGTTGCAAGATTCCGTAGACCATGGTGTAGCCCAACGCCACCATGGCATATACGCTTCCCAGCACGAGGCCGTTAAAAATTTGTTGTAAAAAAATATCCATTACAGACTTTAACCAACTTTACAAGACGATTATTTGAACCTCTAAGTTTAATTCAAAACCGTTAAATCGAATGGCTAACGCGCTCTTGTAAAAACATCTTCCCCACCCTATTTGACATGGCACAACTGAGCGATCAATGCAACCGGGTGAATAACGGTTTAATTCGCTGCTCGGGCAAGATGCCACTAGGGCGAAAACGCAGCACAAGCAACAGCACCAGCCCCATGATTACGGGTCGCGCGTACACCGCACTGTCGAGAAGGTGAAGGCGCAGGGCATCGCCCTGGCCCATGCCAGCGGTGAGCCATTCGATCACGCCACGTCCAATCGGCTCGGCCTCGACCCAAAAAAACCATATTAAAAAGCCACCAAGAACCGAGCCCAGGTTGTTCCCCGAGCCACCCACGATGACCATGACCCAAATGAGAAAGGTAAAGCGCAGCGGGTTGTACGACGTTGGCGTGAACTGCCCATCCAGCGTCGTCATCATGGCACCGGCCAAGCCAATGATGGCTGACCCAATCACAAACACGATCAAATGCTGTCGCTTGACGTCTTTGCCCATGGCCTCGGCGGCCGCCTCATTGTCGCGAATGGCCCGCATCATGCGGCCCCAGGGCGCATTCAAAGCCGCCTGCGCCAGCGCATAGAGCACCACAAGCACCGCCACCGACAAACCCGCGTACGCCAGCTTAACCGCAATACCGGCCATTTCCTGCGAGCTTACGGCCAAGCGCTCGCTCCACTGCACCACCCAATCGGCTTTTTGTAAATCCAACTCGTACGGTACCGGGCGCGGCAACCCATTGACGTTTTTTACACCCCGAGTCAGCCATTCCTCATACTTGAGGAAGGCAATAATGATCTCGGAAATACCCAACGTGGCGATGGCCAGGTAGTCTGATCGCAGCCCCAACGTGATACGCCCGATGGCCCACGCGGCGGCGGCGGCCAAACATCCGCCCACCAGCCACGACCACACGATGGGTAATCCCATGCCTCCGAGAAAACCCGTCTGCGCTGGGTTCACTGACTCGACCCTAGCCACCGCCGGGTCAAGAACCCAACGCGCCAGCCAAAACCCAATCACCAGCCATAAAGTCAACAGGACCCGGCGGCGCCAACCAGGCCGCAGACGCCGCATGCCCAGCCACGCCCCAGCTGCCAACACCGCAAAAATAGCCAATCCAGCCGCAATACCCATTCCGCCGGCACGCCAGGCCTCCGCCACCGGCGGTAGCGAAACCAACACCGCAGCAATACCGCCTAAGGCGGCAAATCCCATCACGCCCACGTTAAAAAGTCCGGCGTGCCCCCATTGCTGATTAAGCCCAAGCGCCATGATGGACGAAATCAAGCAATAGTTCAAAATCGTCAGCGCCAGTGACCAACTCTGCCAAACACCAACGGCCACCAATAAGCCGGCCATGACAGCCAGCGCCCCTACCCACTGCCCATGGTTGCGCATCACACCGATTTCCCTGCAAATAAACCAGTGGGTTTGATCAGCAACACCACCACCAGTATCAAAAACGAAATCGCAAATTTGTAGTCGGTTGACAACAATTGCATCAACCCCCCGGGCAACCAATCCTCCGGCAACAAATGCGAGGCAAACCGCTTGTAGGCGTAGGTTAACAACACCTCAGAGAAGGCCACAACAAAGCCGCCTGCAATGGCCCCCACCGGCTTGCCCAGCCCGCCAACAATGGCTGCTGCAAAAATGGGCAGCAGCAGCTGAAAATACGTGAAGGGGCGAAAGCCTTTGTCCAGACCGTACAACACACCCGCCGTCGTGGCCAAAAACGCACAGATCACCCATGTCAGGCGAACCACCCGTTCGGCGTTGATGCCAGAGAGCACCGCCAAGTCCTCGTTGTCCGAATACGCCCGCATGGCCTTGCCTGTTTTGGTGCGTTGTAAAAACCAAAACAACCACGCCACCAACAGCAGCGTCATGACCAGCGTCAAACCTTGGCTGGTTTTAAACGCCAACCCTTCATCCAAGCCGGTCATTTCTTTAAATTCTCGAGCGCGAACAATAAACCGCTCGCCATCGCCGAATCGCCGGTCGCCGGTACCCACGATGAATCGCACCACACCGTTGAGAACAAACATCACCCCTACCGAGGCGATTAAAAATACCACGGGTGGCGCACGCCGAGCACGATGAAACCGATAAACCCAGCGGTCAACGGCCAACACCATCGCCGTTGTCAATGCAAAAGCCACCGGCAACGCCGCCAAGGCCGTGGGCAAGGGCCCCAGTGAGACCCCAACAGACTGCAACCATAGGGTGACCAAGATGGCGGCCATCGTGCCAAAAGCCATGGTGTCGCCGTGTGCGAAATTAGAAAAACGCAACACACCGTATATGAGCGTGACCCCGAGCGCGCCCAGCGCCAGTTGACTGCCATAGGTTGCCGCCGGCAACAAAACAAAGTTGGTCAGCAGTGCCACGGCGTTAAGTATGTCGTGCATGGTCACCCACCCAAAAAGGTTCGACGTACCTCGTCATCGGCCAACAAGTCTTGCCCTGCTCCCGTGAAACGATTCTCGCCCTGTACCAGAACATACCCTTTATCGGCAATCGATAAAGCTTGCTTGGCGTTTTGCTCCACCATCAACACCGCCACACCGCCACGCGCGATTTGCCGAATACGCGCAAATAAATCGTCCATTACCGCCGGCGAAACCCCCGCTGTGGGCTCATCGAGCAGCAAAGCGCTGGGCTGACTCATCAGCGCTCGGCCCACCGCAACTTGCTGGCGTTGCCCCCCAGAGAGTTCGCCAGCAGGCTGTGTTCGCTTTTCCCACAACACGGGAAACAGTTCGAACACCTGTTGCATGGCCTGCGCCACATCACCCCGCTCCAAAAAAGCTCCCATCTCCAGATTTTCTAGCACCGTAAGTGAAGGAAACACGTTGTGGGTTTGCGGCACAAAACCAAGCCCTCGCTGAACCCGTTGCTGGGTTGACCAGGTGGTCACATCCTCGTCTCCCAGCATCACCCGCCCCGCGCGCAACGCAAGCATGCCCAGCAGCGCCTTCATCGCCGTCGACTTGCCCGCCCCGTTGGGCCCAACAATTACCGCCACCTCGCCCTGGGCCGCCTCAACCGAGCAGCCATTGAGGATCATCGTGCTGCCGTAGCCACCCACCAAGGCCTCGCCGCGCAAGTAGCTCATGCCACGGGCTTTCCGTCAACGTAGGCACGCCCCAAATAGGCCTCAATCACCGCCTCGTTGGCCATGATGGCCTCGGGCATGTCGCGTGCCAACACCCGACCCTCGGCCATCACGACAACGGTTTGGCACAAGCGCTGAATAAATTCCATGTCGTGCTCAATCATGCAAAAGGTGTAACCCCGCTCCTGATTCAGTCGCGCAATGGCCTGCCCCAGTCGGCCAAACAATGACCGGTTTACACCCGCGCCGACTTCGTCAAGAAACACCACTTTGGCATCCGTCATCATGGTTCGACCTAGCTCGAGCAGCTTTTTTTGCCCCCCCGAGAGGTTGGCAGCAAATTCGTCTGCCACCGCCTCGAGTTCGAGAAAAGCAATCACCTCCTCGGCCTTCTCCCACACTTGCTGCTCTTGCCGCTTGGCCTGACTGCGGCCCAACCATGCCCCCAAGAGCCGTTCGCCAATCTGCCCGCTGGGAACCATCATCAAGTTTTCCCTGACCGTGAGCGAGCCAAACTCATGCGCAACTTGAAAGGTTCGTAGCAGCCCTTTACTGAAAAGTTCATGGGGCGGTAAGCCCGTGATCGGCTCGCCATCAAGCCACACTTCTCCGGAGGTAGGGCGGTGGTAACCCGCGATCACATTGAACAGAGTGCTCTTGCCAGCGCCATTGGGGCCGATCAGCCCAGTGATCTGCCCCGCAGGAATATGCAACGAGACGTGATCCACGGCGCGGATCCCCCCAAACTGCATACACACATCACGCACGTCTAGCATGGCTCGTCCCAAAACAAAAGCGACCCCAGTCTGACCGGGGTCGCCTGATTGGTCTAAGGGTTAAGCGCGACGCTTAACGGTAACCGACCGTGACAAACTTGCCGCCCTCAACCTTGACCTCGCGGTAGCTGCCCGCGCTCTCACCGGGGGCAATCAGCTCCACCGCGGAGGCGCCTACGTAGTCAATTTGCCCGCCGCTGGCGAGAATTTTGAGCGCCTTGGCCAACTGCCCAGGATAAATCTTCTCGCCCGGCGCGTTGGCCACTTCCATGACTTTGGCTTTTACCTTGGCGCTGTCGGTGGACTTGGCTGCTTGCATGGCCAAAAGGGTCAAGGCCGCGGCGTCGTACGACTCGGGCGAGTAGGGGCCCGCTTCGAAACCGGACTTCTTGGCGTAATCGGCGTACTGCTTGGCGCCCGGGCTGTCCGAGCCCGGCACGATACCGTAGGAGCCGTTTAACCCCGAGCCAATGGCTTGGGTCAGGCTGTCGCCAATCATGGCGTCGGGGAGGAAGAATTTGTCAAACGCACCCGAATCCAGCGAGGCACGAATGATGCCTCGACCGCCTTGGTCAAGGTAGCCCGCAACGATCAAAATATCGCTCTTGCTCGCCGACAATGCACCCACTTCAGCGGTGTAATCGCCCTTGCCGTCCTCGTGTGAAGCGTAAACCGTGATCTTGCCGCCGACCTTTTCAAAGTTGGTCTTGATGCTGTCGGCCAGGCCTTTGCCGTAGTCGTTGTTGGTGTAGGTCAAGGCCGCAGTCTTCACGCCTTTTTCTTTAAGCATTTGGGCAATCAACTGCCCCTGCCGCGCGTCCGAGGGTGAGGCGCGGAAAAACAAATCGTTGTCGGCAATGGTCGTCAACGCCGGCGAAGTCGCCGATGGTGAGAACATCATCACGCCCTTGGGCATGGCCACGTTTTTCAGCATGGCAATGGTGGCACCAGAGCACAACCCGCCCACGATGGCTTTGACTTTGTCTGACGTGACCATGCGGTCAGCGACCGACGCAGCCGCGCCCGCATCGATACACGTGGAGTCGCCTTCAACTGTCGTGACTTTGGTGCCGCCCAGAAACGCACCGCTGTCGCTGACTTCTTTAATCGCCAATTTGGCGCCGCTGGCCATTGACTTGGCCAAAGACTCGGCTGGGCCCGTAAAGCCAAGCGCGATGCCAATTTTGATGGTCTCGGCGGCAGCCGAGAGCGAGAGCGTGGTGGCTACGGCGGCCACGATGGCAAGTTTTTTCACGAATTACCCCAAAGAAGTTAAAACCGATCGGATAGTTTATGCGTTAAACAAGGCAATTGAGCCAGCCATATCATCCGCCTAGTGAAAACCCTGAGGAAGCCGCTACATCACCGCACCGAGTTGCCAAGGCACAAACTCATTTTGACCATAACCGTGGCGTTCGCTGCGCGTCTGCGCCCCCGAGGCCGTGCGCAGCAGCGTTTGAAAAATGTGTTCG
>JALRBF010000104.1 GCA_023262365.1 Burkholderiaceae bacterium | reverse complement strand
CGGCGCTTTACGTGACGCTAAGCCTGGTGTTGATTGCCGCCATTGATGTGCCATGGCAGAAGTACGACTTTCTCAAGCGCATGCGCATGACCAAGCAAGAGGTTAAAGACGAGCTCAAAGACATTGAGGGACGCCCCGAGGTGAAAGCGCAAATTCGTCGGCGTCAGCGCGAGATGTCCAACGCGCGCATGATGCAAAAAGTTAAAGACGCCGATGTGGTGATTACCAACCCCGAGCACTTTGCCGTTGCCTTGGCGTACGACCCCGCAGGTGACGGGGCGCCCACGCTGGTGGCCAAGGGGGCTGACCTGATGGCGCAGCAGATTCGCGAAGAGGCCAACCGGCATGGGGTGCCAATTTTTGAGGCGCCGCCCCTGGCTCGTGCGCTGTTCTTTACCACCGAGGTGGAGCGACCGATACCCGAGGCCTTGTACCTGGCCGTGGCGCAGGTGATTGCCTATGTGTTTAGCCTGGCCGCGGTTCGCCCAGGGCGAGTGGCCATGACCAAGCCGACGCCACAGGTGCCGCCTGAGATGCGCTTTGACGCGACTGGGCAGCGGGGCTGAGACAATGCGCAGACCCGCGTAACCTGATTGCTCATGGAACCACCCGCCCGATACGACCCCAACTGGCAGCCCTCGGTGATGAACGCTGAGGATATGTTTTTTCGTGACGACGATCGCGCGCGCATGGACCAAGCCGTGCGCGTCTTGAGCGAAGACAAGCAAAGCGTGACGCTGGCTTGCGACAACGACGAGGTGCTGGCGCACTACGGCAGGATGTTGGTGCGGCGCTTGCGCCAAACGCCGCAAATGAAGGTGGAGGTGTACTACCCGTCCAACACCGAGGCGTTGTTGCAGCGATTCAACGAGGCGCTGGCGCCGATCTCGGTGGAGCAGGCGCGTCGCGCCGATGGCCCCAACGTGCCCGCCAGTGTGTGGGTGTTGCACGATGCCAAGCTCGCGCGCGGCGACGAGCTGCAGCTGTTGCTGCGGCTGGTGCATGACTTTCCGGGGGCCAATGTGCGCTTGGTGCTGCTGCTGGGCGGGCCGGCGGCAAGCCAGGCCGAAACCGGGCGGCGCATGCTGCGTTGGCCCGTGAATCCGCCCAACGACGCCGAGGCGCAGGCCATGCGCCACGTGGGGCGATTGATGGGTTTTGAGGCCGATGTGCAGGCCTTGCTTGGGCGCCTGGGTGCGCCCGAGGCAGTGGCGTTGTCACCGGCGCAGGAGGCGGTGGGGGCATTGACCGAGGTCACCGACCCAGCGCCCGATTTACCCGAGGCTGCGCCCGAGGCCACGCGCGCGGGTACGCGTGTGGTGGGGTTGACGCTGGCGCTGCTGGTGTTGGCGGCGGCCTTGGTGCTGGCGTGGTATCCGCAGCAGCGCCAGCAAGCCATGGATTGGTTGCACACCCAATGGCAGTCCGTGGCGGCCCCGTCTGCGACCGATTCGGTGCCTGCGGCGGCCCCCGCCGTGGCGCCTACGCCCAGCCCACCTGCGGCGCTGCCCCAGCCCATGGCCCCGGCGGCTTCGGCCGAAGCACCGCCGGCCGCACCAGCTGCACCAGTTGCACCAACCACGCCGCCGCCGGAGGCGCCCACACCCTTGCCGGCGCTCACATCTTCTGTGACGCTGGCCCCCGCCGCGCCTGCATCAACCCCACCGGCGGCGGCGCCTCAAGTGACACCGCCGGCGCCAGCGGCTACAGAAGCCGAGGTTGCTGCCGATAGTAAAGTGGAGGAGCTTGTCCCCGCGCAGCCTGAGTGGGACGCCAGCTTGGCCGCAGCGCGCGATTGGGTGCGCCGCATGCCGCGTGGGGTGTGGTTGGTGCAGCATGCCTCGTTGGACGAGTGGACAGCCGCCAAGGCGTGGTTGCAGCAGCACCCGCAGTTGCGCCGCGCGCGGGTGGTGGCCGCTCGCAAACCCAGTGGCAAGCGGCATTACGTGGTGGTGTCGGGGCCGTTTAACGGCTTTGACCGCGCCAAGGCCTACGCCGCGCGGGCTGGGGTGCCCAGCCAGCCGTGGTTGCGTGGGGCGGCATCGTTAAAAACCGTGTTGGCCAACGAGACGGACTGAGGGAACCAGCCATGGCAACAGCCGAAGGCGAGATTATTGGCAGTGGTGCACCACACCGCGTCAGCACAGACAGCACCGGCGGTGGCGCAGCCGCGCCCAAGCCCTCGGGTGGAGGCGCTGCGCGCCAAATGCCCAAGGGTAATGCGGCCAAGGCGCACCATAAGGGCGTGGGCGCCGTTAAGCCGCGCCGGCCGTTGGTGCCAGTGCGCCCGCCGGCCCAGGTGCGGGCTGCCCTGGCGCCCGAAGAAATGGTGCTGGAACACGCCCCTGAGAACTCACTGGGCGAGCGCTTGAGGCGCTTGCACGAGGAAAACCAGCGGGTCAAGCTTAGGCTTGAACGCGTAGAGAAGAACCCCACCCGCTAACCCAGGGGGTCAAGGAGAGCAGCATGAGTGACGACAAGCCATCCGATACACCGACCGATAACGCGGCGCCCGAGGCGGGTTTTACCCCAGCGCCTGAACCGCCAACGGTTGACCCCAGCGAGGTGGTGCCGTCTGAAGCGGCGGCTGAGCCAGCAGCAGCGCCCGTGATGAGGGTGGTGGAGGCTTCGGTGCAAGAGCCTCCTCCCGTTGCCAAGGCGGCCAACGACGAAGCGCAGAGGCGCCTGGAGGCGCTCAGCTCGGTGGTGTTGGAGTCAGCCGAGGTGGCCACCCGAGCGGCTGCCAGTGCGACCGAGTTGAGTGCCGACCTCAAAGTCGTGACGCGCCAGCTCGAAACCCTAACCCGACGCAACACCTTGCAGTCCCGGGTGATTTTGGGTGTAACCGGCACTCTGCTGGTGTTTGGTGGGGGCTTGTTTGCGGTGTTTACCGCCTCGTTGCAGGCGCGTGTGGCGCAGGCCGACGCCATGGTGTTGGCCGTGGGCAAGCGCATTGTGGACATGAACGTGGGCCTAGAGGGCATCGACATCATGAACCGCACGGTGGGCGAACTGGCCCGCGGCTTGGACAATCTCAACGCCAAGCAAGCCGGCTTGGAGGCCACCCTGGCGGCCGCGGCGAAAACGTCGGAGTCGTTGGTTAAAGAGGTGCCGCTACAAACCGCCAAATCGGTGGGCGAAACCAGCGCCGTGCTGGCCAAAGAGGTCAAGGCCTTGCAAGGCCAAATGGGCGCACAAGCCAAAGCGGTGGCGTCGTTGGGCGCTGAGGTCAAGTCGCTCAAGGGCACGGTGGGTGATGTCAATGATTTGAAAAAAGACGTCAACGCCTTGGTGACGTTGCAGCGCGAGCGCTACTTGGAGGCGCTGCAAGCTCAGCAGCGCGCGGCTGAGGCGCAGCAGCGCCAAAGCCAACCCACAGCGCCAACCACGGTGCAGTTCCCACGGCGCAAAGAGGCGGTTAAATCAACCGACGAGAGCGCCGCTCGCACGCAGTAGCTGAGTGACGGCCGACACAAAAAAGCCGGGCGGCGTGCCCGGCTTTTTTTACGGCTTACGGTTGGCTAGCCTTCGGCGCCGTCCACAATCACCTCAATGCGTCGGTTGCGGGCGCGTCCGGTCGCCGAGTCGTTGCTGTCAATGGGCCGGGTATCGGCGTAGCCGCTGACGCTCATGCGTCCGGGGGCGATGCCGGTTCGGGCGCTCATGAAGTCGGCCACCGAGCCGGCACGGGCGCCCGACAGATCCCAGTTGGAACGGAAGCGCTCGTTAAACACCACAGGCACGTTGTCGGTGTGGCCTTCAATAAACAACCGGCCACTGGTCTTGGCTACGCTGTTGCCGACTTTGGTGAGCAGTTCGGAGAAGCCAGGTTGCAAATCGGCCGAACCCGAGCGAAACGAGCCTTGCTCGGTGAGTCGAATGATGATGCGCGCGCCATCGCGCTCTACTTCGGCCTTGCCCGCTTCAATTTCTTTGGTCAGGTCTTTGCGAATGCGCTGGTATTCCAAGTCGGTTTGCGCTTTGTTGGCCGCACCGGTGGCGCCGCCACTGGCACCGCCTTGGTTGGCGGCCTGAACTTGCACGGGGGCATCGACCTTGGTTTGCGCCTCGGCGATTTTGGCGTACAAGTCGATGGTGGCTTGCGAGACGACGCCAGCTTGCTGCTGGCCCTGTGTACCCTGGCCAGCGCTTTGTTTGCCCTGCTGGGCAGCAGCGGCTTGGGCTTGACCACTGGTGGCGGCCCCGGCGGCTTGGCGTCCGGTTTGACCCGCACCGCCAGGGTTGGAGGCCACGCTGCCCTCGGCGCCTTTGTTGGCGCCGTCGCGGCTGCTGCCGCCTTGTGAGAGCCCGGTTGCCCCTTGGCCGCCGCCGCTGGGTTGGGCGTTGACGCGCACCACCACCTTGCCGTTTTCTGCTGTGACCTCAACTTGCCCCGATGCCACCTCGTTGGCTAGGGCTTTGCGCACCTCCTCGGCGGCTTTTTGTGGCCCGTCGTTGCCCGGGCCCACGTCGGTTTTGACTTCGACTTCTTCCTTGCGGTCGTCGGTGGTTTGCTGGCGTATGGTGTTAACAGGGGTTGGCTGCGCCACCGAGGGTGAAAAGTGCCGCGCCACGATGCTTTGTGCTTTGGGCGATTCCACCACCGGAATCAGGCGTTGCACGCCAAACGAGTTTTTGAGCGAGCCGTTGATTTGCTTGAACTTGGGCACGTTCATTTCGGCAAACGACAAAATCAACACAAAGAAGGCCATGAGCAACGTGGCCATGTCAGCAAAGGTGGCCATCCACGCGGGTGCGCCGGCTTTGCATTCTTCGCACTCTTCGCACGCCGGGCACTCGGGCTCAGAGCTCCCGCCGCCGCCAGCCTCCTCTGGCGGGGGGGCTTCGGGCGGCGGTGCCGCTGCCTCGTCACCGGCGGGTACGTCGGTGGTGTCTTGCTCTTGCAGGTCGGTTTCTTGCGGTTCGGTCGCCATGGGGTTGCCTTATTGGGGCGGCTTAGCCGGCCGCGCCTTCGAGTTTGCCGCGGGCTTTGGGGTCGACAAAAGACAGCAACAAGTCGGTGAGCATGCGCGGATTGCCCCCAGACTGGATGAACATCACGCCCTCAAGGATGAGTTCGTTGTTGAGGTTGGTGATGAGGTCGATCTTGGCAAGTTTTTGGTTAATCGGAATACAAATCACGTTGGCAATAATGGCGCCGTACATGGTGGTGAGCAGCGCAATCGCCATGGCTGGGCCGATCGACTTGGGGTCGCTCATGTTGCCCAGCATGATCACCAAGCCCACCAGGGTGCCAATCATGCCCATCGCTGGTGCAATTTCTTGAGCTGAGGCGACGAAATCCATGGTGTTTTTGCGTCGCCCCTTGTCCATCGCCATCTCACGCTCCATGGCGCTTTTGATGATGCCGGGGTCGGTGCCGTCCACCAACATGCGTATGCCTTTAGCCAAAAACGGATTGGCGATGTCCTGGCCCTCAAGCGCAATCATGCCGTCCTTGCGGGCGATGGTGCCTAGGTTGACGAGCTGTTCAATTAGGTCTTCGGGTTTGTCTTCTTTGTGCAGCAAGGCTTTGAGCGAACCGGTGAAGCCGCCAACAAATTCGGGAATCGACGAGCGCGCCAACACTGCAGTGAGGGTGCCCAAGACCACGATGTACACCGAGGGCATGTCAAGGAACACCATGGGGTCGCCCATGGCCATGACGATGAGACCGAACGTTGCCAAAAAACCAATTAGGGTTGCAATATCCATGGTGTGTGCTCAGGTTGCTTATGGGGCAGAAACGACGCCATCAACAGGGGGCTGGCCCGGCCGGTGACCAATTAAATGGTAGTACAAGCCTGCCTGTTGTAGGAATCGGCCCCAGCGCGGGGTTCTTTATTCAAGGGTTGTGCCGCAGCGCGGGCTTCCGGTAAAGTCGGCACGGTTAGAACCGACTCCCTATTTACCGTGCACCGATTGCTCTTGCCTCGCTCCCGCTCACTGGCTTTGGCCTGTGCGCTTGGCGTGGCTTGGGCCTTAGCCGCTTGCGACCGGTACGTGGAGTCAACCGCCTGCGCCGATGCGACGCAAGCGGGGGCCACGGGTGATTTTGTGGTCTCAGACGACGGCGTGGCGCAAAACCGCATCACAGGGACGCGTTGGTTCCGTTGCAGCGCTGGGCAGCGCTACGTGGGGGGCGTGTGTCGTGGTCAGGCGCTCGAGGTGTCGCTGGATGAGGCGCTGGCTTACGTCGAGGAGTTTTCTGATGCCTCCGGCCGTCGCTGGCGTTTGCCTACGTTGGCCGAGATGGACACCTTGGCGGCCCCCAAGTGCGAAAACCCCTACCTTAATCGCAATGTGTTTCCGGACGTGTTGATTGCCAACTACTGGGCAAGCAACGACGCGAAAAAGAACTTTCCGTTGGGGTGCGTGACCTACACCTACAACGGCAACCAACACTGTCGCCAGCACCGCGAAGAACCCGGCCCGTTTTTCTTGGTACTTAATTAGTCGCTGGCACGCAACTCGTATTTGTTGATTTTTTCAATCAGGGTGGTGCGCTGAATACTGAGTAGGCGCGCGGTGCGCGAGACGTTGCCCTTGGCCATGACCAAGGCTTGGCTGATGAAGCTTTTTTCGATGTCGGCCAGCGTCTCTTTGAGGTGCAGCCCACCGGCCGGCAACTCCGCCAGTGGCTGGCCTTGGGCCAGGCCGAGCAGGGCCTCGAGCGGGTTGGCGTCGTCGCCGGTTGCCTGGGCTTGGGTCGGAGTTTGGTCGTCCAGCGCAGGCGCTGGCTGGGTGGGCGTGGGCTCTTGAGGTGCGGGCGCCGGGGGCTCGGGGGCGAGCATATGCAGCAGCGAGCGCGGGCCGGTGTCGCCAAACATGGACTCGCGCAAAGCCGCCAACCCTTTGGGCAGCAGCGAGGTGGGCAGCATGCCCAGCGTGACCTCGCGTCCGGGCACCAACGCGCTGAAGCGGTCGATGAGGTTGGCCAGTTCGCGCACGTTGCCCGGCCACGGGTAGGCCTCAAAGGCCATCAGCAAGTCGGCCGCGATGCGGATGGGCCCTTGCCCGCTGGGGGCGTGGTGCTCGGCGTAAAACGCGCAAAGGTCTTCAATGTCTTCGGGTC
>JALRBF010000082.1 GCA_023262365.1 Burkholderiaceae bacterium | reverse complement strand
GGCGCAGCACGCAGTGCGCGCCAATGTGCACACCGTCGCCCAGCACCACATCGCCCTCAAACACGCAGTTCACGTCAATGCGCACGTCTTGGCCGCATTGCAGGCTGCCGCGCACGTCCAGTCGCGCGGGGTCAACCAGTTGCACGCCTGCGGCCATCAGGGCCTCGGCGCGCCGCTGCTGCACGGCGCGCTCCAACTGGGCCAGTTGTTGCGGGGTGTTGACGCCTGCCACGCTGGCTGCGTGCGGCGCCACCACGGTATGCACGGCGCAACCTTGGGCCACGGCGTGCGCCACCACATCGGTCAGGTAGTACTCGCCTTGGGCGTTGTCGTTGGTCAGGCAGGCCAGCCAGCGCTTTAGCCCAGCGGCCGGCGCAGCCAGCACGCCGGTGTACACCTCGGTGAGGGCACGTTGTGCGGGGGTGGCGTCTTTTTCTTCCACAATGCCCACCACCGCGTTGCCTTGGCGCACGATGCGGCCGTACCCGGTGGGCTCGCTCAGTTGCAGCGTCAGCAGCGCCAACGAGCCGGTGCCAGCGGCGGCGCACAGGGCGCGCAGGCTGGGCGGATCAATCAGCGGCACGTCACCCGATAGCACCAGCACCACACCGTCGTTGGCCAACTCGGGCACGGCTTGCTGCACCGCGTGGCCGGTGCCTTGGGGCGGGTTTTGCCACACGCTGCGCGCCTGCGGCGCGTGTTGCGTCAAGTGGGCTTGCACTTGCTCACCCTGGTGCCCCACCACCACCACCAGCTGTCGCGGCTGCAGCAACGCCGCCGTCGTAAGCACATGCTGCAGCAGCGGCTGCCCAGCCAGCGTGTGCAGCACCTTAGGGCGGGCGCTGCGCATGCGGGTGCCCTGGCCAGCGGCCATGACCACAACATCAATGGGGGTGGAGGGTGAGGGCGACAATATGGCGGATGACAAATAAGGTTGCAGAGGTCGGGCGCAGGCCCGCACGGTGGCGTGGCGTCATTATCGCGCTTACGCTGGGTGCGCTGCTGGGCGCGTGCAGCCTGGCGCAAACGGCGTACAACCAGTCGCCCACGCTGGCGTCGTGGTGGGTGGGGCGCTACGTCACGCTCAGCAGCGAGCAGCAGCAGGCGCTGGACGGGGCGCTTACCCGGCTGCTGGCGTGGCACCGGCAAACCGAACTGCCCCAGTGGGAGGCCTGGCTGCGCGGCCAAGCCGAACTGGCCACGGCCGAGGCCGACTCGGCCAAGGTGTGCCAACGGGCCGAGGCGCTGCGCCCGCGTGCGTTGGCCTGGGGGCAAGCCGCCGCGGCTGAGGCGCTGCCGCTGCTGCGCAGCCTAAGCAACGAGCAAATGCGCCAGCTGCGCCAGCGGGTGGCGCAGCGTCAAGCCGAATGGGAAGACGAACAAGGCCTCACCAACCCCAAGCGCTGGCGCGAGCAGCGCATGGAGACCACCACCGAGCGCGCCGAGCTGTGGTACGGTGAGCTAAACGAGGCGCAACAGGCCTGGATTGCGCAGCAAACCGACGCGCAAACCGGTGAGGCTGCCGAGTGGGCGGCGCAGCGGCGCGCCAAGCAGTCGGCGTTTTTGGCTGTGGCCATGGCGGTGCGCGACCCCGCGGTGCCCGCCGAGCAGGCACAGCGCACGCTGCGTGCGTGGTGGGAACAAGCCATTGCCTGGACACCACAAGCGCAGCAAAGCAGTTGCAACACCTGGGCTGGCCTGCACGCGCGCGCCAGCGCCGCGCAGCGCGAGCATCTAAAAAACAAACTGCTGAGCTTTGCCGAAGACGCCCGCGCCCTGCACGCGCCCTAGGCTAGGCTTGCAGCGAGGCCCACATTTCTTGGTCGCGGGCCGCCGTCCAAATGCGCGGGTGCTTGATACCGCTGGCCTCGTCGTAGGCACGGCTGACGTCAAACGGCAAGCAGTGCTCGTAAATGAACACGTGCCCAAACACCGGATCCATGGCCTGGCGCGTGTGCGCCATGGCACCTTTGAGGTCCAGCCCTTTGGCCACCGCTTCTTGGCCGCACTGGTACAGCGTTTGCACCCAGCGCTTGGTGTAATCGAGCGCTCGGTTCACGTTGTCGCGTCCGCGCATGGCCTCGCCACGCCCAGGCACCAAGGCTTCGGCGCCCAGCGCACGCAGCGCCTCGAGCGTTTGGGGCCATTCGGCCAACTGCGCGTCACCGGTGTACACGCCGGCTTCGTACTCCACCAAGTCGCCGCTAAACAACACCTTTTCTGACTCCACCCAGGCAATGGTGTCACCCTTGGTGTGCCCTGGGCCGGGGTGCCACACCTGCACGTGCACGCCGCCCAAATCAAGCGTGATGCGCCCTGGCACCTCGCCTTGGGTGGGGTTGCCCCCGCCAATAACCAGCGTGGGCCAAGTCAGGCCGGGCACGCTGTCGGCACCGCGAAAGAGGCGCGGAAAGCGCTCCATTTCGCTTTGCATGTCTTGTGCGCCACGCTCAACAATCAACTCGTGGGTACCTTGGCTGGCGATGATTTCGGTGGCCCCTTCGGCCAAGTAAGCGCTGGCGCCAAGCACGCGCACCGCGTGGTAGTGGGTCAGCAGCACGTATTTGATGGGCTTGTTGCTGATGGTGCGGATTTTGGCAATCAGGTCTTGCGCCATGGCCGGCGTGGCGGTGGTGTCGCACACCATGATGGCGTCTTCGCCCACAATCACGCCGCTGTTGGGGTCGCCCTCGGCGGTGTAGGCCCAGCAGTGCGGTGAGAGTTGCTCAAAGGTGATGGTTTTTTCGTCTAAGTCGGCCTGACTGGCAAATGCCTTGCTCATGCGGTTCCTCCTGATGGTTCAAAATTCAGTGTTGGCATTATGAAGCGGGTGTGCCGTTGTTACCCAAACCGTGCTGCAGCATGCTCACCACTTCGGCGGCAAACGCGCGGTAGGTGATGCGCCCGCCCGGGCGCAGCCAGGTAAACGTCCAGTTAATCATGCCAAACAACATCATGGTGACGGCTTGTTGGTTGTGGCTGGTGACGCGTTGCGGATACGCGCGGCGCAAAAACCGCGTAAAGGCCGCCACCACGTCGCGCTGGCGGCGCACAATCAGCTCGCGCTGCGCTGTGCCCAAGTGCTTGGTGTCGTTTAGCAAGGCCACGTGACGCGTCATGGCGGTTTCGTACGTCACCAAAAACCGCTCCACCAGCAGGTGCAGGGCAGCCAAGTCGTCAAGGTTTTGGCGCTGCGCCTCGGCTTCGGTTTCTCCAATTAAGGCCAACAAGTGCTCGGTGTAGCGCTCCAGCAAGTCGAAGAGCATGGCCTCTTTGCTCTCGTAGTAGTGGTAAAGCCGGGCTTTGCTGGTGCCGCAGGCCGCGGCAATGTCGTTCATGCTGGCCGCAGGGTAGCTTTGGCGCGCAAAGCAACGCGCGGCTTCTTCCAAAATCGCGTCGCGTCGCAGTTCGTGGTTGGGTGAGCGAGAACGGGCCATGGCAGCCGGCCCTACCAGGGCGTGGTGGGCGGCCACACCACCCCGTTTTCGTTAAGTATGGTGTCCAGTGGCACATCGTGCCGCTGGGGCTCAAAGTCAGACACAAAACCGCTGGCGTAACCCAAACCCACCGTAAACGGCCGCGGCGACAGGCTGGCCAACGTGCGGTCGTAAAAGCCGCCGCCGTAGCCCAGCCGGTAGCCCCCCACCGAGTAGCCCACGCAGGGTACAAACAACAGCGTGGGTTGGATGATCTCGGTGTCTTTGGGCTTGGGAATGCCGTAGGCGTCTTCTTGCATGGGGCAGCCGGGGTACCAGGCGTGAAAGGTTAGGGTGCGGTCGATTTTGTTGACCACTGGCAGGCCGATGCGCCGGTGTTGAAAGGCCCCAATGGCGTCGGCCTCGCGCCCGGCCTCTTGCCAGCGAAACAAGGCCGGCAAGCAGTCAAACTCGCCCTTAATGGGCCAGTACGCCCCAATCGCTTGATCGGCCCGGCCCACCAGCCACACCCGAATCACGCGCTGCAACGCCAAGTCCGCCTCGGCGCGGTTGGGCATGGCTTGGCGCAGCGCCAGCAACTGCTCGCGCAAGGCGCGCCGCTGCGCCGGCGCAGGCCCGGGTGGGGTGGATGAGGTGGTGTCCTCCATGGGGCCGAGTCTAGGGCAAAACGTCTCGGGCTTGGTACGGTCATGGGCGCCGGCGCTTGTTGAGATAATGACGGCCATGACGATTGCTCGCGTTTTGGTTTTGGGTGGCACCGGCTTTGTGGGGCGGCATCTGTGTGAGGCCTTACAGCGCAAGGGTGTGGCGACTACGGTAGCCACCCGGCACCCCAGCACGGCGCGACGGTTGGCGCACCTGCCGCTGGTGACCGCGCGGGTGGCCAACGTGCACCAACCCGACGCGCTGGCCCGCTTGGTGCCTGGGCACGACGCCGTGGTGAATTTGGTGGCGATTTTGCACGGCAGTCGCGCGGCCTTTACCCAAGCGCACGCCACGCTGCCGCAGCGCTTGGCGCAGGCCTGTAGCGCCGCGGGGGTACGCCGTGTGGTGCACGTCAGCGCACTGGGGGCCGACGCGCAGGGCCCCTCCAACTACCAACGCAGCAAAGCCGCGGGTGAGGCCGCGCTGCAGGCCGCCGCTGGTGGCTCGTGGCACCCGTCGGTGTTGCGCCCCAGTGTCATTTTTGGCGCCGACGACGCCTTGCTTAACCAATTCGCTGCGCTGCAACGCCTGCTGCCCCTGCTGCCATTGGCTGGGGGCAACACGCGCTTTCAGCCGGTGTGGGTGCAAGACGTGGCCACGGCCATTGTGCGGCTGCTGCAGCATCCCCAGCCACCGGCGCTGCTTGACGCCGTGGGCCCGGACGTGCTCACGCTGGCGCAGCTGGCGCGCTTGGCGGGTCGCGCCAGCGGCCACGCGCGCCCGGTGTGGGCCTTGCCGCGCTGGTTTGGCCACGTGCAAGCGGCGCTGTTGGCGCCGCTGCCCGGGCCGCCGCTCATCAGCCACGACAACGTGCGCTCGCTGGCCCGCGACAACGTGCGCGAGGCGCAAGCCGCTCACCCCGATTTGTCCGCCTTGGGCATTCGCCCAGCCAGTGTGCGAGCCATGGCCCAGACGCTGCTGCGCCGCTGACACGGCGACATTTGCGCCACTACACTGGCGCCATGCAAGTTTATTTGGTGGGTGGCGCGGTACGCGACACCTTGCTTACACGCTGGCACGGCGGTCAACCGGCCGCGCACGACCGCGACTGGCTGGTGGTGGGCACCAGCCCACAAGCCATGGTAGACGCTGGCTTTGCGCCGGTAGGGCGCGATTTTCCGGTGTTTTTGCATCCGCAAAGCCACGAAGAGTTTGCCCTGGCCCGCACCGAGCGCAAGGTGGCCGCGGGCTATCGGGGCTTTACCTTTCACGCCGCGCCCGAGGTGACCTTGGCGCAAGACTTGGCCCGGCGCGATCTCACCATCAACGCGTTGGCCGTGCCGTTGCCTCGCGCATACGGGCTGCATCCGCCGGCCGACTGGGTGTGGCAAGAAGACGAGGTGGTGGACCTGCACGGTGGCCTGCAGGATCTGCGCCAAGGGGTGCTGCGCCACGTGACCGAGGCGTTTGGCGAAGACCCGGTGCGGCTGCTGCGTCTGGCGCGTTTTGCCGCACGCTGGCCGCAATTTACCGTGGCGCCGGCCACCACCGACTGGCTGCAGGCCATGGTGCAACGCGGCGAGGTGCAGGCCCTGGTTGCCGAGCGGGTGTGGGCCGAGTTAGCCGGCGCGTTGCAAGCGCAAGCACCCGAGCGTGCGCTGCAGGTGCTGCACGCCTGCGGTGCACTGGCCCAGTGGCTGCCGGGCGTGTTGCCGCCAAGCGCGGGGCTGGCGCGCGCCGTGCAACGCGGGCACGTGCTGGCGGTGCGCTGGGCGTGCCTGTGCCAACCGCTAAGCGCCGAGGCCCTGCAACGCGTGCAGCACAGCCTGCGCGTGCCACGCCCATGCGCCGATTTGGCCACGCTGCTGCACGCGCAAGGCAGCGCCTTGGCCGCTTGGGCCACGCTCACGCCCGAGGCGCTGGCGTCGCGGGTGCAAGCCTGCGACCCGTGGCGCAGGCACGAGCGCTTTGCGCAACTGTTGCAAGCCGTGGCTTGCAGCCACCACGCCACCGAGGCCGACGTGTATGCTTTAACCCAAGCCGCGCAGGTCATGGCCAAGGTACCAGCCGAGTCACTGGCCAAAGCGGGGGGCAACGTGGCCCAGCGCATTGCGCAAGCCCGGCTTGAGGCCTTGCGCCGCTGGCGCCAAGCATAAGCGCGACCGCCTTACAAGGTGTGGCTGCGGTCACCCTGGGCAAAGCCCATGCTTTGCCACACCAGTTGATGCGCCGCCGGGGCAAACGCCAGCACCTTAAACAGTTCGCCCATTTCATGCTCGTGCACCAAGGCCAAGGCGCGCCCACGCTGGGCCAAGGGCAGGGTTTGCGCCACGTCCAGTAGCCCGCAGTTGAGCAAAAACCGGCCCTGACTGGTGTAGCCCACCACCTCTTGGCCGGCCTCTTGCGCGGCCAGGGCCACGGCAGTGAAGTCAACGTGCGCGGTGATGTCCTTGCTGCCCACGTCGCGCAAGGGGTCATCATCAGCCCGGTGGGCCCGGTGGCACATCACGGTGCCGCCGTGGCGCTGTGGGTGATAGAACTCAGCCTGCGCAAAACCATAATCCACCAGCAACGCCACGCCGCGTTGCAGCCGCTGCGCCAATTCGCGCGTCCACGCCACGGCCTGCAGCGGCAGCTCGGTGCGGTAGTCGTGGGCCCCAGCCACGGGCACCGGGGGACGCAGCTCGGTCGGTCGGGTTTGCCATGCCAAAGCCGCGCCACGGCAGCTCACCCCCAACTCGTGCCACACCCCATCCACGCGTTGCAGCAGCTTCACGGGCATGGCGTCAAGCACCTCGTTGCCCAGCACCACCGCCTCCAGCGTGGCCGGCCAGGCGTCCAACCACTGCACGGCTTGGCCCCACTTGGCCAGGCGCCGCTGTTGTTGTTGCCGCATCGAGGCCGACACCTCCACCACCTCGTAGCGCTGCAGCTTGCCACTGGCTAAGCCCACGTCAAGTAGGTCAAGCGCGCGCAATAAGCCCTCGGCCAGCGCCCCCGAACCCGCGCCAAACTCCACCACCCGCTGCACCCCTGTGGCCTGCAGCCACTGCGCCACTTGGTGGGCCAGCGTCATGGCAAAAGCGGGGGAAAGTTCGGGCGCGGTCACGAAGTCGCTGCCGTCGCCAGCCGATTGCCCCAGCACCGGCAAGCCCCGGCTGTAGTAGCCCATGCCTGGCGCGTAAAGGGCCTGCGCCATGAAGCCATCAAACGGCAACCAACCCTCGCCGTCGGCATGCGCGCGAAGCAGGCGCTGCCACGCCGGCGAGACCTCGTGCCCGCCGCTCGCTACACTTGGGGTTGAATCGTCCATGAAGGCACCCATTGTGTCGCACTTGCCCCACCCTGCCCCGCTGCCATGACCCACAGCCCCGACCCCTCTGCCCAGGCACCCAAGCGTGTGCTTGTGACCGGCGCGGCCAAGCGGCTGGGGCGCCACATTGCGCTGACGCTGGCGCGCGGCGGCTGGTCGGTGGTGGTGCATTACCACCAGTCAAGCCAAGAGGCCCAAGCCACCGTGGCCGAGTGCCAGCGGCTTGGCCCCGAAGGCACGCACAGCAGCGCGTGCGCCGACCTGGGCGTGGCCCAAGAGGCCGAGGCGCTGATGCAGCGCGTCTGCGCCCAGCCGCTGCACGCCGTGGTCAACAGCGCCTCGCTGTTTGTGCACGACCGACCCGAGGCCATGGATGTGGCGTTGATGCAGCGGCACTGGCAAGTCAACACGCTGGCCCCAGCGTTGCTCACCCAAGCGCTGGCCGCGCACTGCCGCGCGCGGCAACATCGCGGCGTGGTGGTTAACCTGCTGGACCAAAAGCTGTACAACCCCAACCCCGATTTTTTTGGCTACACCCTGTCCAAGGCCGCCTTGGCCTGCGCCACCACGCTGGGGGCACAAGCCTTGGCGCCGCACCTGCGGGTGGTGGGGGTGGCGCCGGGGCTGACGCTTACCAGCCACATGCTCAGTGACGAGGCCTTTGCCAAGCTGCACCAGCTCTCGCCCCTGGGCCAATCCTCCACCCCCGACGACGTGGCCAACACCGTGGCTTTTGCCCTAAACAATGGCTCCATCACCGGCAGCACGCTGCTGGTGGACGGCGGCCAGCACCTGGTGCCAATGACGCGGGACTTTTCTTTGATGTCACCATGACCGACCCCTCGGGCCTTCAAACGCTCACCCTCCAAGGCCTGCGCTTTCACGCCAGCCTGGGCATCTTGCCGCACGAACGCGACCACCCCCAGCCCATTGAGGTGGACGTGCAACTCAACCAGGGGCGCCAACCGCTGCTGCCACAAGACGACGACATCACCCACGTGCTGGACTACCGTAAGGTCAGGCAAATCGTGATCGACACCTGCACCGCCGAACACGTCAACCTGCTGGAGTCGTTGCTGGGCAAGCTCACGCAGCGCCTGCTGCAATTGCCCGGCGTGGTGGGCGTGCGCGTACGCATTGCCAAGCTGGCGATTTTTGACGACTGCGAAGTGGCCATTCGCATGGAGGCTGGGCAATGGTAAGCACGGTGCGTATTCCGGGCAGCCCCGAGGCACGCGAGCATCGCGAAACGCTTAAGCGCGAAAAACGCCTGTGCCGCTTGGTGGGCCAAGCCATTGCCGATTACCGCATGATCGAAGCCGGCGACCGTGTGATGGTGTGCATCTCTGGCGGCAAAGACAGTTACGGCTTGCTCGATATTTTGCTGCGCCTGCAAAGCCGCGCGCCGGTGGCGTTTGAGCTGATTGCGGTCAACCTTGACCAAAAGCAGCCGGGCTTTCCCGCTGACGTGCTGCCCAATTACCTGCGCCAGCGTGGTATGCGCTTTCACATCGAAACGCAAGACACCTACAGCATCGTTAAGGCCAAGGTGCCCGAAGGCAAAACCATGTGCAGCTTGTGCAGTCGGCTGCGGCGAGGCATTTTGTACCGCGTGGCCAACCAACTCGGGGCGACCAAAATTGCCCTGGGCCATCACCGCGACGACATGCTACAAACGCTGTTGCTCAACCTGTTTTTTGGCGGCAAGCTCAAGGCCATGCCGCCCAAGTTGGTAAGCGACAACGGCGAGCACGTGGTGATTCGGCCGCTGGCGTACGTGGCCGAAGCCGACTTGGCGCAATGGGCCAAGGCGCAGGCCTTTCCCATCATTCCGTGCACCCTGTGTGGCAACCAAGACAATTTGCAGCGGCAACACGTGGGGCACATGCTGCGCGAGTGGGAAAAACGCCACCCCGGACGGCTGCAAACCATGGCCACCGCCTTGCAAAACGTGGTGCCCAGCCACCTCATGGACAGCGACGCGTTTGACTTTGCCAACGTGCGCGCCACCGGCGTACCGGTGCCCGAGGGCGACCACGCGTTTGACACCGATGCGCCAATCCAGCCCACCGCCGAGCCCCCCGTCGAGGACGCACAGCCGCTGCACTGGCTGGCGCCACGCCCGAGTTAATGGACATCACGCGACTGATTGCGGTGCGCCACGGCGAAACTGAGTGGAACAAGGCCACGCGCATTCAAGGCCAATTGGACATCGCGCTCAACGCCACCGGTCAATGGCAAGCCGCGCAAGCCGCCGCCGCCCTAGCCGACGAGCCGATTGCCGCGGTCTACGCGTCTGACCTGCAACGCGCCGCGGCCACCGCACAGGCCATCGCCCAGCCGCATGGCTTGGCGGTACGCCTGCACACCGACTTGCGCGAGCGCCACTTTGGCGACATGCAGGGCCTAACCTGGCAGACGATTTACGAGCAACACCCCGAAGTGGCGCATGCGTGGCGCGCGCGCGTACCCGACTTTGCCCCCGCCGGCGGCGAAACCCTGCTGGCACTGCAAGCGCGCGTGGCTGGGGTGGTGCAGCAGCTTGCCTCGGCCCATACCGGCGAGCTGATTGTGCTGGTGGCGCACGGCGGCATTTTGGATATGCTCTACCGCTTGGCCACCGGTGAGGCATTGCAAACCAAGCGCGAGTGGGATCTATCCAACGCTGCCATTAACCGCCTGCTGTGGACCCCCCAAGGCCTGCAGCTGTTGGCCTGGGGCGACCGCCGGCACCTTGAAGACGACGCGCTGGACGAATCCACCGCGTAAGCCCTGGCGCAGCCAGCGTGCGCGGCCATGGGGTCAACCGCTGGCTTGCTCCAACCAGTCCGAGACGGCATGCAGCACCGCCTGAGTGTGGCTGCGGTGCAGGTGGTGTCCAGCCTGCGCAAAGCAACGCACCTGCGCACCTGGCACACGTTGGGCAATGCCGTCGACCTGGGCGCGGGTGCCGTAGGGGTCGGCCAACCCCTGCAGCGCCAGTACCGGCGCGGCAATGGCAGGTAGCGCATGCGCGATTGACCACCAGGCAAACGCTGGCGCCAGCCAGGCCCGGTTCCAACCCCAAAAGGGCGAGTCCGGGTCGTCGTGGTGCCGCGCCAGCCGCGTCTTTAGGTCGCCGTGTTCGTAGGCATCACGCGCGGCACGTATGCCGCGCAGCGACAACTCCTCGACCATGATGTGCGGCGCCTCCACCACCACCGCCTGCAGCGGCCATACCTGGTGAGCCGCCATGAGCAAGGCAATGCTGCCGCCGTCTGAATGACCATACAAGCGCACCGGATGGCCGTGTAAGCCCGCCGCGCGCAGCACCGCCGGTACCACCTGCTGCGCTTGAACGTGCATGAAGTCGGTGCCCCAGTGCTGCTCGGGGGGTCGCGGCGTGGAGCGGCCGTAGCCGGGGCGAGAAAACACCAGCGCCCGAGCCCGCGTGGCGTGGCACAGTTGCGCCGGAAAGTCGCGCCACGCGCTCACGCTGCCCAGCCCCTCGTGCAGCAGCACCCAGGTAGGCGCCCGGTCTGGCGCCAAGCCCAGCGGGTTGACCCACTGCGCGTGGATTTGGGCTGGGCCGTGCGGCGTCTCAATCGCCAGCCAGCTGTCCTGGGCGCTCACGCCTGAGCGTCGCGCAGCTTAAAGCGTTGAATCTTGCCCGTGGCGGTTTTGGGTAATTCGGCCACAAAGGCCACCTGCCGCGGGTACTTGTAGGGCGCCAGTTTGTCTTTCACAAACGCTTGCAGCGTCGCCGCGTCGCAGGCTTGGCCGTCTTTGAGCACCACGTAAGCCTTGGTTTTGGTCAAGCCGTCGCTGTCCTCCACGCCAATCACCGCCGCTTCCAACACCGCCTGGTGTTGCATCAACGTCGCCTCAACTTCAAACGGCGAGACGTAAATACCACTGACCTTAATCATGTCGTCGCTGCGACCGGCGTAGGTGTACGTGCCGTCGGCGTTGCGCACGTATTTGTCGCCGCTTTTGGTCCATTCACCCTGAAAGGTGGCGCGCGATTTCTCTCGATTCCCCCAGTACATTAAGGCCGCGCTTGGGCCTTTGATGAACAAGTCGCCCATCTCGCCATCGGCCACCGCTTGGCCATCGTCGCCGCGCAGCGACACCTCGTAGCCCGGCACCGGCCAGCCGGTGGTGCCGTAGCGCACATCGTGCGGCAGGTTGCTTAAAAAAATATGCAGCATCTCGGTCGAGCCAATGCCATCCACAATCGGCACGCCGTAGTGCGCGGTAAAGCGTTCGCCCAGCTCTTTGGGCAAGGCCTCGCCGGCCGAGGAGCACAAGCGCAGCGCCACCACCTCGCGTGGCGGCAAGTCGGGCGCGGCCAGCATGCCCGCGTAGCCGGTAGGCGCGCCAAAAAACACCGTGGTTTGGTGCGTCACCCAGCGCGCAAACACCGCCTCGGGTGTGGGCCGCCCAGCCATCAGCACCACCGTGGCGCCCACGGCCAGCGGAAAGCTCAGCGCGTTGCCCAAGCCGTAGGCAAAAAACAATTTCGCCGCCGAAAAGCATACGTCGTCTTCGCGCAACGCCAACACGCCCACGCCATAGTGTTGTGCGGTGCAATACAGGTTGGCCTGGCTGTGCACCGTGCCTTTGGGCCGCCCCGTTGAACCCGATGAATACAGCCAAAACGCGGGCTCGTGCGCGTCGGTGGTGGCCGGCGCTGGCAAGGGTGTGCCCTGCCACAGCGCGGACAGCGCCTCAGCCCCCTCTTGCGCCCCGCCGCTGCACCAAACCTGCTGCACCGCGTGCCCGCCGTTGGCCTGGGCCTGCGTCATGGCCTGGCGCAAGATGGGCAGCAGCGCCGGCGACACCCACGCCGCCCGCGCCCGGCTGTGCTGCAACATGTAGGCGTAGTCCTCGGTCGTAAGCAAGGTGTTCACCGCCACCGGCACCACGCCGGCGTACAAGGCGGCCAAAAACATCACGGGCCAGTCGATGTTGTCGTGCATCAACAACAGCACCCGCTCGTCGCGCCGCAAACCCGCAGCCAGCATGCCAGCGGCGGCGCGGCGCACCCGCTCGTCCAGCTCGCCATAGGTCAGGCGGTCGGTGTCGTCAATAAACGCGGTGCGGGTGGGTCGTGACTGGTTGCGCTGCAGCAACCAGTCGGCAAAGTTAAACAGCCCCTCGGGCTCAACCACGGCGGTTGACATGGCGTCTCCTTGTGTGCACGTCGGCGTGAATCGGTTATGCACTATCGTGCATGTGTGGCATGATGCCGGGTATGACACCAAATGTCAAAAACCGCCACCCCTTGCTGCAAAGCCTGGGTGAGCGCACGCGCCAGTTGCGCGCGCGCCGTGGCATGACGCGCAAGGCCCTGGCCGCGGCGGCCGACATCAGCGAGCGCCACCTGGCCAACCTGGAACTGGGCGACGGCAACGTTTCGGTGCTGCTGCTGCACCAGCTGGCGCAGGCCCTTCAATGCCCACTGGCCGAGCTGCTGGGCGACCCCACCACGCAAAGCGCCGAGTGGCTGCTGTTGCGCGAGTTGCTGCGCCAAGCAGACGACGCCACGGTGCGCACCGCGCGCCTAGCCGCGGCCCAAGCGCTGGGGCACGGCAGCGACGAGGCCAGCACCCGCATTGCCCTCATTGGCCTGCGCGGCGCGGGCAAGTCCACCCTGGGGCAACGCCTGGCCAACGCCCTGGGTTACCCGTTTATTGAGCTCAGTCAACGCATTGAGGCCTTGGCTGGCTGCAGCGTAAGCGAGATTCAGGCCCTTTACGGTGTAAGCGCTTACCGTCGCTACGAGCACCGCGCAATAGAGGATGCCATCAGCCAGCAAACCCACATGGTGCTGGCCACGCCGGGCGGGGTGGTGTCCAACCCGGCCAGCTTTGGCCTGCTGCTGGACAAATGCACCACCGTGTGGCTGCGCGCCTCGCCCGAGGACCACATGGCACGTGTCACCGCCCAGGGTGACCTGCGCCCCATGGCGGCCAGCCAAGAGGCCATGGAAGACCTCAAAGCGATTTTGGCGGGCCGAGAGGCGTTTTACGCCCAAGCCAACCTGCACCTGGACACCAGCGCCCAGCCGCTGGAGGCCAGCTTTCATCAACTGCGCCAAGCACTGGAACAAACGATTCCCCAGCTTGGCGCTTAACATGCAACAAAGTGCTTGCCATCTTGTAAAACATGCAATATGATTCACGCAAGCACAAGGAGGCTCCCATGGAAGCGCACCCGGTTGAATACCAAACCCACCCCAGTCAATACCGCCACTGGACGCTAAGCGTTGACGGTGCGGTGGCCACGTTGTCGGCCGATTTTGACGAAGACGCCGGCCTGCGACCGGGCTACAAACTCAAGCTCAACAGCTACGACCTGGGCGTGGACATTGAGCTCAACGACGCCTTGAACCGCATTCGCTTTGAGTACCCCACGGTACGCACCGTGGTGCTCACCAGCCTAAAAGACAAGGTGTTTTGCTCAGGCGCCAACATCTTCATGCTGGGCACCTCCAGCCACGCGTGGAAAGTGAATTTTTGCAAATTCACCAACGAAACCCGCAACGGCATGGAAGACACCTCGCGGCACAGCGGCATCAAGTTTTTGGCTGCGGTCAACGGCGCCTGCGCCGGTGGCGGCTACGAGCTGGCGCTGGCGTGCGACGAAATTTTGCTCATCGACGACCGCTCCAGCGCCGTGAGCCTGCCCGAGGTGCCGCTGCTGGGTGTGCTGCCCGGCACCGGGGGCTTGACCCGCGTCACCGACAAGCGCCACGTGCGACACGACTTAGCCGACATTTTTTGCACCACCACCGAGGGCGTGCGCGGCCAACGCGCCAAAGACTGGCGCTTGGTTGACGACATTGCCAAACCCGCCGTGTTCGCCCAGCGCGTGGCCGAGCGGGCGCAGGCCCTGGCCCAAGGCAGCAGCCGCCCCGAGCGAGCCGCCGGGGTGGTGTTGCCGCCGCTGCCGCGCCAGGTGGACGCCACCGGTTTGCGCTACCAGCACGTGCACGTGGCCATTGACGCCGGCGCACGCACCGCCACGCTGACCCTGCAAGCCCCCGAAGGCGAACAGCCCAGCGACATCGCCGCTATCGAGGCTGCCGGTGCGGCTTGGTATCCGCTGCAAGCCGGGCGCGAACTCGACGACGCGATTTTGTGGATTCGCACCAACGCGCCCGACATTGGCATGTGGCTGGTACGCACCACGGGCAACCCCGAGGCCGTACGCGCCATGGACGACGTGCTGCAAGCCCAGGCCGAGCACTGGCTGGTACGCGAAACCATTGGGCTGTGGCGGCGCACGCTTAGCCGGCTTGACGTCTCCTCGCGCAGCCTGTTTGCCCTGATTGAATCGAGCTCGTGCTTTGTCGGTACGTTTTTCGAACTGGCCTTGGCCTGCGACCGCAGCTACATGCTCAGCCTGCCCGAGACCCCCGAGCAAGCCCCACGCATTGGCCTGACGGCAATGAACTGGGGCCACTACCCCATGGCCACGGGGCAAAGCCGCCTGGGGCGCCGCTTTTACGACGAAGCCGACGCGCTTGAAGCCGCCCGCGCCCAAACCGGCCAAGCACTCGAAGGCGACGCGGCCATGGCGCTGGGCCTGGTCACGGCCAACCCCGACGACTTGGACTGGGACGATGAAATCCGCATCGCCATTGAAGAGCGCGTGGCCATGTCGCCCGATGCGCTAACCGGCATGGAAGCCAACCTGCGCTTTAACGGCACCGAGAACATGGTGACACGGATTTTTGGCCGCCTCACCGCGTGGCAAAACTGGATCTTTCAGCGCCCCAACGCCGTAGGCGATAAGGGCGCGCTCAAGGTGTACGGCAAAGGCGACCGCGCGCAATTTGACTTTAACCGGGTGTAACACCCCGCCCCTTTTTTGGTTTGGAAGACTGGAGAGACCCCATGAACGGCATCAACTACAGCGAAAAGATCCCCAACAACGTCAACCTCAGCGAAGACCGCGCCCTGCAGCGCGCGCTGGAGCAATGGCAGCCCAATTTTGTGAATTGGTGGGACGACATTGGCCCCGAGGGTTCAACCAACAGCGAGGTTTACCTGCGCACCGCCGTCAGCGTGGACCCGCAAGGATGGGCACAGTTTGACCACGTCAAAATGCGTGACTACCGCTGGGGCATTTTC
>JALRBF010000042.1 GCA_023262365.1 Burkholderiaceae bacterium | reverse complement strand
CGACAGCAGCATCGCCACCGCGAGTGCCAGCTGCCCGAACTTCACGTTCAGGCAGGCTTGATCTCGAGGCCGACGAGGCGGTCGGCGCCGCGCAGCTTCGAGAAGAAGGTGAAGATCCGCCCGACGATGCCGTACCGCCGGTTCATGGCCGGCGCCAGTAACAGCGGCACCCGAGCCAACGGGCGCGCCAAACACAGCAGCGAGAGCAACTCGTCGGCGCGGCCATGCACCAAACGGGCCAAAAAATCGGCGCTGGCTGGGGCCACCACCACCACGTCGCACTGGCGCCCTAGTTCAATGTGGGGCATGGCGTTGGCGGTGCGCGCGTCCCACTGCGAGGTGTGCACCGGCTGCCCGCTTAGCGCTTGCATGGTGGTGGGCGTTATAAAGTGCTCGGCGCCTTCGGTCATGACGACTTGCACCTGAGCGCCGGCCTTGACCAGGGCGCGACACAGCGCCGCGGCCTTGTAGCAGGCCACCCCCCCCGTTAGGCCCAGCACCACGCGTTTGCCGCGCAGCAAGGCGTCGGGGGCAGGGGCTTGGTCGGGCTGCATGCCCCGCAATGTACCGCAATTGCCCAGGCGCCGCCGTGCCTATAATTGAAATTTCCCTCAGGGAGCAAACTTAATCGGTTTGCCAGCGACATGACCAAATACGTGTTTGTTACGGGCGGTGTGGTGTCTTCTTTGGGCAAGGGCATCGCCTCGGCGTCATTGGCGGCGCTGCTCGAGTCGCGTGGCCTCAGCGTCACCCTTATCAAGCTAGACCCCTACCTTAACGTTGACCCTGGCACCATGTCGCCGTTTCAGCACGGTGAGGTGTTTGTTACGGACGACGGCGCCGAGACCGACCTGGACCTTGGGCACTACGAGCGTTTTATTGAAACGCGCATGCGCAAGAGCAACAACTTCACCACCGGGCAAATTTATCAAACCGTGCTCGAAAAAGAGCGCCGTGGCGACTACCTGGGCAAAACGGTGCAGGTAATTCCGCACGTCACCAACGAAATTCAAACCTTTGTGCGCCGCGGCGCTGGCGAAGACACACCACAGGCCGTGGATGTGGCCATTGTGGAGATTGGCGGCACCGTGGGTGACATTGAATCGCTGCCGTTTTTGGAGGCGGTGCGGCAACTTAGCCTGCGGCTGGGGCCAGCGCACACGGCGTTTGTGCACCTAACGTACTTGCCGTGGATAGGTACCGCTGGCGAACTCAAGACCAAGCCCACCCAGCACACGGTACAAAAGCTGCGCGAAATCGGAATTCAACCCGACGCGCTGCTGTGCCGCGCCGACCGGCGCATTCCACAAGACGAGCGAGAGAAAATCTCCATGTTCACCAACGTGGCGCCGTGGGGGGTGATTTCCATGCCCGACGTGGACACCATTTACAAGGTGCCTCGCATGTTGCACGAGCAAGGCCTTGACGGCCTGATTTGCGACAAGCTGCACCTGCACACGCCGCCAGCCAACTTGCAGCGCTGGGACACGCTGGTGCAAGAGGTGGAGCACCCACAAGGCGAGGTGTCCATTGCCATGGTGGGCAAGTACGTGGATTTGTCCGACAGCTACAAATCGCTCAACGAGGCGCTGCGCCACGCGGGGCTTAAAAACCACTGCCGCGTCAACATCACCTACATCGACTCCGAAACCCTGACCCCAGACAACGTGGCCCAGCTTGACCCCTACGACGCCGTGCTGGTGCCCGGGGGGTTTGGGCAACGCGGCATTGAGGGCAAGATTGCCGCGGCGCGCCACGCACGGGAGCACAAGCTGCCGTATTTGGGCATTTGCTTGGGCATGCAAATTGCCACCATTGAGTTTGCGCGGCACGTGGCGGGCTTGCCCGAGGCCAACTCAACCGAGTTTGACCCCCAAACCCCTGCCCCGGTGATTGCCTTAATTACGGAATGGCAAGACGCCGAGGGCCGCACGCACCGGCGCGATGCCCAATCCGACTTGGGTGGTACCATGCGCTTGGGCGCGCAAAGCTCTGACGTGCAACCCGACACGCTGGCGCACAGTATTTACGGCTCGGTGGTAACCGAGCGACACCGCCACCGCTACGAGGCCAACGTGCACTACCTTGATACGTTGCGTGAGGCCGGGCTGGTGATTTCGGCGCTGACGCAGCGCGAGCAGCTCACCGAAATTGTGGAGCTGCCCACCAGCGTGCACCCGTGGTACATGGGCGTGCAATTTCACCCCGAATTCAAATCCACGCCGTGGGATGGTCACCCGTTGTTCAACGCTTTTATTAAGGCGGCTCTCACGCAACACGGCCAGCGTGGTCGCCCGAGCCTAGAGGTGGTGCGTTGAACACTCGGGCGCCGCGCGTGTCGGTGTGCGGCTTTGAGGCCGGCTTGGACTTGCCGTTTTTTTTAATCGCCGGGCCCTGCGTGGTCGAGTCAGAGCAGTTGCAAATGGACACCGCAGGCACGCTGCGCGAGCTTTGCACCGAACTGGGCATACCGCTGGTGTTCAAAAGCAGTTACGACAAAGCCAACCGCTCCAGCGGCCAAAGCTTTAGGGGCCCAGGCATGGAGCGCGGGCTGGAGATTTTGGCCAAGGTCAAACGCGACCTGGACCTGCCCGTGCTTACCGACGTGCACAGCGAAGCCGAGGTGCCCGCGGTGGCGTCGGTGGTGGACATGCTGCAAACACCAGCCTTTTTGTGTCGGCAAACCGACTTCATCGCCGCCGTGGCGCGCAGCGGCAAGCCAGTGAACATCAAAAAAGGGCAGTTTCTCGCGCCCCACGACATGGTGCACGTGATCGACAAAGCACGAGCCGCCGCGCGCGAGGCTGGCCTAAGCGACAACCGATTTTTTGTCTGTGAGCGCGGTGCCTCGTTTGGCTACAACAACTTGGTCTCAGACATGCGCAGCCTGGCCATCATGCGCGCCACCGGTGCCCCGGTGGTGTTTGACGCCACGCACAGCGTGCAACTGCCGGGCGCGCAGGGCACCAGCAGCGGCGGCCAACGCCACATGGTGCCGGTGTTGGCACGCGCGGCCGTGGCCAGCGGCGTGGCCGGGCTGTTCATGGAAACCCACCCCAACCCCGAGCGTGCGCTGTCTGACGGCCCCAACGCCGTGCCGCTCAAGCACATGGCCGCGCTGCTGCACAGCCTGCGCGAGCTTGACGCGGTGGTCAAGCGTCAACCATGGCTGGAAGACGCCTTTGAATCAATTCAGTAAATTAAGGGAAACCCAATGAGTGCAATTGTGGATATTGTGGGGCGCGAAATTCTAGACAGCCGCGGCAACCCCACCGTTGAGTGTGACGTGCTGCTCGAGTCCGGTGTCATGGGCCGTGCGGCGGTGCCATCGGGTGCGTCCACCGGCAGCCGCGAGGCCATTGAGCTGCGCGACGGCGACGCCAAGCGTTACTTGGGCAAAGGGGTGCTCAAAGCGGTGGAGCACGTAAACCAAGAAATTGCCGAAGCCGTGATGGGGCTTGATGCCGCTGAGCAAGCGTTTCTTGATCGCACCCTCATTGAACTCGATGGCAGCGACAACAAAGGCCGGCTCGGCGCCAACGCCACGCTGGCCGTTAGCATGGCCGTGGCGCGCGCCGCCGCCGAAGAATCGGGCTTGCCGCTGTACCGCTACTTTGGCGGCATGAACGCGGTGCAATTGCCCGTGCCCATGATGAACGTGATCAACGGCGGCGCCCACGCCAACAACAACCTTAACTTGCAAGAGTTCATGATCATCCCGGTGGGCGCGCCCAACCTGCGCGAGGCGCTGCGCTGGGGGGCAGAAACCTTTCACGCCCTCAAAGCCCTCTTGCACGACAAAGGCATGAGTGTGGCCGTGGGCGACGAGGGCGGCTTTGCCCCTAACGTGGACAACCACGAGGCGGCGATCCAGCTGATTCTGCAAGCCATTGAGCGAGCAGGTTACCAAGCCGGCAGCGACATTGCGCTGGGTTTGGACTGTGCCTCGAGTGAATTTTTTCGAGACGGTCAATACCACTTGGCGGGCGAGGGCCTAACGCTGGACGCGGCACAGTGGACCGACATGCTGGCCACCTGGGCCGACAAATACCCGATTCTTAGCATTGAAGACGGCATGGCCGAAGGCGACTGGGCGGGCTGGAAGACGCTGACGCAACGCCTGGGCAAGCAACTGCAGCTGGTGGGTGACGATTTGTTTGTTACCAACACCACCATACTCAAAACCGGTATTGAGCAGCAAGTGGCCAACTCCATCCTCATCAAAATCAACCAAATTGGCACCTTGTCTGAGACCTTTGCTGCCATTGAAATGGCCAAGCGCGCGGGCTACACCGCCGTCATCAGCCACCGCTCGGGCGAAACCGAAGACCACACCATTGCCGACATTGCCGTGGGCACCAACGCCGGTCAAATCAAAACCGGCTCCATGTCGCGCTCTGACCGCATGGCCAAGTACACCCAGTTGTT
>JALRBF010000359.1 GCA_023262365.1 Burkholderiaceae bacterium | reverse complement strand
GACAACTTCACGCACATCGTCACTCAAGTCGGGTTTGGCAGCAACGCGTTCGATGGCGGCTTTGGCTGCTTTTCTGTAGGGTTCAGCCAATTTTCTCCAACGGTCCATGGCCCGCGCCAAACGCGCAGCAACTTGTGGATTGATGGCATCCAATTCCATGACACGTTCGCTCCAGAAGACATAGCCAGCTGCATCGGTGCGATGGAAGCCACCAGGATTGCCACTGCAATAACTGAAGATCAAACTGCGTGCGCGGTTGGGGTTGTGCAAGTTGAAGTCTGGATGCTGCATGAGTTGGCGTACGATGGGCAAAATGTTGCCGCCTCGGTCGGGTGTGCTGGCCTGTAATGCAAACCATTTGTCGACGACCAAATCTTCAGTTTTGAACAGATCATGAAATTGCGCCAAGGCAGACGAAGCCCATTCATGACCGCTACCAACAAGTGCCAACAAAGCGTTAAAGCGGTCTGTCATGTTGTGCGCATTCTTGAACGCTTGGACGGCTTTACCTGGCCAAACCGAGGTGCCCTGATGCTGTGCAACCAAGCACAACATCTGAAGGGCCAAGCCGTTGAGTGCACGTTTGCCACTGGAAAGGGCATCAGGTGAGTAAGCACCCAGAACGCGGTTTTGTTCGTAGCAAGTTTCCCATTGTTCAAACAAACTGGTGGCCAATTGCAATTTCATGGCCTCACGAACAGCGTGAACGTATTGCGGATCAACCGATTCCAATTGTTCAGAAATGTATGTTTCTGAGGGCAGAGTCAGTACCAATTCTTTGAAGGCGGCGTCTAATTCTGGATGCTGGAGAACGCTGCGCATGGCAGCAATGAAATCTTCGTCCAGCACCTTCTCTGAGTCAGGATTGCCGTTGCTGCGAATGAATCGAAGCGCTGCCTGAACCGCCAAGCGTTGTCCCGCTTCCCAGCGGTTGAATGCATCAGGGTCATGTGCCAGAAGGGTGAGCCATTGTGCGTCAGACAGCGCGCAGTCGAGATTGACTGGGGCACTGAAGTTGCGAAGCAGGGAAGGTGTTGGCGCGCTGGCAATGTTTTCAAAAACAAAGGTTTGTGAAGCTTGGTTCAGAACCAAGGTTTTGCTTTGATTGGCCGTATTCAACTCGCCTTGCAATTGCACATGGAAGGGTTGACCTGTTTCGCTCAAAAGGCCCACAGTGACTGGAATGACAAAAGGTTCTTTGACAGCTTGGTCTGGCGTAGGTGCGCAGCTTTGAGAAAGCGTCAAGGTGAAAGTCTTCGCTTCACTGTCGTAGGAGCTGCTGGCGTGCACACGCGGCGTACCGGCTTGGCTGTACCAGCGTTTGAACTGTGTCAGTTGTTTCGCCAAGGGTGAATCAGGGTTGGCATCTGCGATGGCTTGCGCAAAGTCGTCGCAGGTGACCGCCTGACCATCGTGGCGTTCAAAATACAAGCGCATGCCTTTGGCAAAGCCTTGTTTGCCTTCTTCATCACCTGGTGCGCTGAGCAGGGTTTGCATCATGCGAACCACCTCGGCACCTTTTTCGTAAATGGTCACGGTGTAAAAATTGTTGATTTCGACGTAAGCGTCTGGCCGGACAGGGTGAGCCATAGGGCCCGCATCCTCTGGAAATTGAACCGTCCGCAAGACTCGCACATCTTCAATGCGTTTGACGGCGCGGGCGCTGGCCATGCCTGCCATGTCACGGCTGAATTCCTGATCGCGGAAAACAGTCAAGCCTTCTTTGAGGGAGAGTTGAAACCAGTCTTGGCATGTGATGCGATTGCCAGTCCAGTTGTGAAAATACTCGTGACCCACAACGCTCTCGATGCCCGCAAAATCGGCATCCGTCGCGGTGGCAGGACTGGCTAACACATATTTGGTGTTGAAAATGTTCAAGCCTTTGTTTTCCATTGCGCCCATGTTGAAGTCACTGGTGGCCACAATCATGAAGCGCTCTAAGTCCAGCGGCAGGCCAAAGCGCGCTTCGTCCCATGCCACGCTGGCCATGAGTGCGTGCATGGCGTGTTCGGTTTTGTCCAGGTCGCCGGGGCGCACGTAAATTTGTAGCAGGTGTTCGTTGCCGTTGCGCGCGCGTATGCGCTGCTCGCGAGCCACCAGTTGCCCGGCCACCAGCGCAAACAGGTAGCAGGGTTTGCGGTGCGGGTCGTGCCAGGTGGCGCTGTGCATGCCGTTGGGTAAGTCGGCTTGCTCGGTTAGGTTGCCGTTGCTCAGCAGCACCGGGTACTGGGCCTTGTTGGCGCGCAGGGTAACGGTGTAGGTAGCCATCACGTCGGGCCGATCGGCAAAGTAGGTTATGCGCCTAAAGCCTTGCGCTTCGCATTGGGTAAAAAAGCTGCCGCCACTCACGTACAAGCCCATGAGTTCGGTGTTGGCTTGCGGGCTGCAGGTGGTGAGCAGTTCGAGCTCAAAGGCCTCGGGTACGTCGTCAATCACCAGTTGGCCGTTGTCGTGGCGAAAGCTGCGGC
The DNA here is from genome assembly GCA_023262365.1 of Burkholderiaceae bacterium. Taxonomy (GTDB): domain Bacteria; phylum Pseudomonadota; class Gammaproteobacteria; order Burkholderiales; family Burkholderiaceae_C; genus RS62. The sequence continues at coordinate 3,472 of JALRBF010000359.1, read as the reverse complement.
CTTGCCCGTTAATCAGCACGCGGGTGAGGTTGAGCCCCTCGCCGTCGAGGCGCAGCGGTTGGGGCGCCAGCTCGGGGTTGCGCCGCAGCGTCATGCGGTTGAGCACACGGGTGCGCTCGGGGTCGAGGTCAAACGTTAGGTGCACGTGGTCCACCCAGTACGCGGGGGCTTGGTAGTCGTGCCGGTGTACCAGGGTGGGGCCTTGGGCGGTGGGGGTGTCCATGGGCTAAACGCCTTGTTTGAGTGAGGCTTCAATCAGCGCGTCTAAGTCGCCGTCGAGCACTTTTTGGGTGTTAGAAATTTCTACGCCCGTGCGCAGGTCTTTGATGCGGCTTTGGTCAAGCACGTACGAGCGTATTTGGTGTCCCCAGCCTACATCGGTTTTGCTGTCTTCGAGTTTTTGTTGCTCGTTCAGGCGTTGGCGCATTTCTAGGTCATACAGTTTGGCGCGCAGTCGGCGCCAGGCCACGTCGCGGTTGGCGTGTTGGCTGCGGCTGTCTTGGCATTGCACCACGGTGCCCGTGGGTAGGTGCGTCAGGCGCACGGCCGAGTCGGTTTTGTTGATGTGCTGGCCACCGGCGCCGCTGGCGCGGTAGGTGTCGGTGCGCACGTCAGCCGGGTTAATTTGTATGTCAATGTCGTCGTCTACCTCGGGGTACACAAACACCGAGGCAAACGAGGTGTGCCGCCCCCCGGCCGAATCAAACGGGCTTTTGCGCACCAGGCGGTGCACGCCGGTTTCGGTGCGCAGTAAGCCGTAGGCGTAGTCGCCTTCAATTTTGATGCTGGCGCTTTTGATGCCGGCCACGTCACCAGGGGTTTCGTCTTCGATGGTGGCTTTAAAGCCGCGTCGCTCGGCAAAGCGCACGTACTGGCGCAGCAGCATGATGGACCAGTCGCAGGCTTCGGTGCCGCCGGCGCCGGCTTGGATGTCCATAAAACACGGGCTGGGGTCGGCGGGGTTGCTGAACATGCGCCGAAATTCCAGCTGTTTAATTGATGACTCTAGGCCCTGCAGGTCTTGGCCTACGCTGGCTAGGGTGGCGGCGTCGTCTTCGGCCTGGGCGAGCGCGTGCAGCTCGTGCAAGTCAGCCAGCGCGGTGTGCACGTGCTGCAGCACGTGCACCACGTCTTCGAGGCTGCGTTTTTCTTTGCCTAGTGTTTGGGCGCGCTTGGGGTCGCTCCAAACGTTGGGGTCTTCGAGTGCGGCGTTGACTTCGGTGAGTTTGGATGCCTTGGCATCGTAGTCAAAGATACCCCCGTAGCGCCTCGCAGCGGGCGCGAAGGTCGGTGAGCAAGTAGGCAATGGCGTTGAGTTGTTCGGCTTCCATGGGCTTGGACGGGTGTGGGTTGAGCGAAACCCCGTATTGTGTCACGCCGTATGCGCGGCCACGTGGCCGGCCACGGCGGCGGGCTGATCGTGGTGCACCATGTGGCCAGCCCCTGTAATTAGGTGGCGGCTGAGTTGCCGCACCGCACCGAGTCGCTGGTAAAACTCGTCTCGGGTGTACCGCCCGCGCCACCAAGCGGGTAGGCTGTCGTGCGCGGCCTCAAGCAGCAAGGTGGGGGCCTTAATGGCGGCGTACACGGCCAACACCTCGTCCACGCGAAACAATTGCGCGCTGCTTACCTTGTGCGCGGCGCTACCGGCAATGTGCCATTGGCCGTGGGCGTCGCGTTTGGCCCAGTGGCGTGCCAACCAAGACGCTTTGTCAGCGGGTAGGCGCGGGTTGGTTTGCTGTAGCCGTGTGGCCACGGCTTGCAGGTTGGGGTAAGGGCGCAGGTTTTTGTCGCCGCGGCGCAGGGCTTGCAAGTCGTCAAGCCAGCGGGCGTAGCGTGCCGGGGCGTCGCTGGCCTGCGTAGCGGCCATGCCGTAACCCTCTACGTTGATCAAGCGGCGCACCCGCGCCGGCCGCACCCCGGCATAAAGCATGGCCACGTGGCCGCCCATGCTGTGGCCCAGCAGGTCAATGGCATGCTCGGCGCAGGTTATGTCCAGCCAAGCGTCAAGGTCGGCCAAGTAGTCGGGAAAGAAAAAATGGTCTTGCCGCGTGCCCATGCTGCCGCCAAAGCCGCGTAGGTCGGGGGCCAGCACCCAGCGCGGCTGGGGTAGCGCATCCACCACAAACTGAAACGACGCGCCCACGTCCATCCAACCATGCAGCAGCACCAGCGGCGGCTGGTTGGAGCTAGGGGTGCCCCAACTGAGCCATTGCATGAGGTGGCAGCGCACCCGCGCACGGTGCCGCGTGGCGCGCTGCATGGGACGATAAGTCACCGCGCGTGGGCCGGGCGGTTTACTGCTGCACGTCGCCGATGGCGATGAATTTAATCTCAACGTAGTCGTCCATGCCGTGGTGCGAGCCCTCGCGGCCCAGCCCACTTTGCTTGACGCCGCCAAACGGCACGTGTTCGGTGGCCAAAATACCCACGTTGACGCCCACCATGCCGTACTCCAGGGCTTCGCTGACGCGGAATATGCGCCCCACGTCGCGCGCGTAAAAGTAGCTTGCCAGCCCGTACACCGTGGCATTGGCGGCATCAATGGCCTCTTGTTCGGTTTTGAACTTAAACACCGGCGCAAACGGGCCAAAGGTTTCTTCGGTGGCGCACAGCATGTTGGGCTTGGCATCGGCCACCACCGTGGGTTCAAAAAATTGGCCTTGCAGCCGCTTGCCGCCGGTAACCACCCGGGCACCCTTGGCTTGCGCGTCTTCGAGATGGCGGGCCACTTTGTCCAGGGCGCTGGGCTCAATCAGTGGGCCTTGGTTCACGCCATCTTCAAAGCCGTTGCCCACCTTGGCGGTGGCCACTTTGGCGGCAAACTTTTCAACGAACGCGTCGTACACGCCCTCTTGCACGTAAAACCGGTTGGCGCACACGCAGGTTTGGCCAGCGTTGCGGTACTTGCTGGCCCAGGCGCCTTCAACGGCGCTGTCGAGGTCGGCGTCGTCAAACACAATAAAGGGTGCGTTGCCGCCGAGTTCAAGCGACATTTTTTTGATGCTCGGCGCGCACTGCGCCATCAGAATGCGCCCCACCTCGGTGGAGCCCGTGAAGCTGATGTGCCGCACCGCCTCGGCCGCGCACAAAACCTTGCCAATGGCAACGCTTTGCTCGGCATCGGCGGTGATGACCTGTAGCACGCCATCGGGCACCCCGGCTTGGCGCGCCAGCTCGGCCGCGGCCAGTGCCGTCAGTGGGGTTTGTTCGGCCGGTTTGATGATGACCGGGCAGCCCGCGGCCAGCGCCGGGGCCACTTTGCGTGTGATCATGGCCAGCGGAAAATTCCACGGCGTAATGGCCGCGCATACGCCAATGGGTTGGCGCTGCACCAGCAAGCGGCGGTTGTTGTCAAAGGTGGGCAAGGTTTCGCCGTTGATGCGCTTGGCCTCTTCGGCAAACCACTCCACAAAGCTCGCGCCGTAGGCCACCTCGCCGCGCGACTCGGCCATGGGCTTGCCGTTCTCAG
>JALRBF010000300.1 GCA_023262365.1 Burkholderiaceae bacterium | reverse complement strand
TCATGGCCCGCGCCCTGCTGGACTGGATGACGCCTGCGGCCTGAGCCAGCGCGCGTGTCGCATCGTGGGGCGGGTGCGGCACCGATTGGGTGCCCTGCGCCCGGCCGTGGCGACCAAAAAGGGGGCGTATGCCCTGCTGCGGTGCTGGTGCAGCCCATGCAGCCCACGCAAGCCAACTTAGTAACAATTACACGCTCAGCCGCACGTGGGGTTAGACCTATCTTTGCATTTCGCCCCGGGTATGTGGTACCGATGGCCGCTTTTTGCGCCACGCATGCCGTCATCACCAGGGCGCCCGGCGGTAGCCAGCACCATCCTGCCACGGGTAAACTCGGGCCCTCGGCACGGACTTTGCCTGTGGCCTGTGTTTCGTTTTATTTGGAGTTCCCATTCATGCTTAAGCGACAGTTTCTCACCACCTCCCTCGCCGCGCTTGCGATGGCGTCGGCTTCATTCTCAGTGCAGGCCCAAACGCCCATCAAGTTTCAGCTTGACTGGCGCTTTGAAGGGCCGTCGGCGTTCTTTTTGGTACCCGCAGCCAAAGGCTACTTTAAAGCCGAGGGGCTAGACGTGACGGTTGACTCGGGCAAGGGCTCGGGCGCAGCGGTCACGCGCGTGGCCTCGGGCACCTATGACATTGGCTTTGCCGATTTGGCCGCCGTGATGGAATTTCACGCCAACAACCCCACGGCCGAGAACAAACCGGTGGCCGTGATGATGGTGTACAACAACACGCCCGCGGCGGTGTTGGCGCTGAAGAAGTCGGGCATTAAAACCCCGGCCGACCTTAACGGCAAAAAGCTCGGCGCGCCGGTGTTTGACGCCGGGCGCAAGGCGTTTCCGATTTTTGAAGCCGCCAACAACATCAAAGGCGTGCAATGGACCGCCATGGACCCCCCACTACGCGAGACCATGCTGGCGCGCGGTGACGTGGACGCCATCACCGGCTTTGGCTTTACGTCGCTGCTCAACCTTGAGGCGCGCGGCGTCAAGGCAGACGACATCGTCATCATGCCCTACCCCGACCATGGCGTGAAGCTGTACGGCAACGCCATCATTGCCTCGCCCAAGCTCATCAAAGAGAACCCGGGTGCCATCAAAGCGTTTTTGCGTGCCTTTGCCAAAGGGGCCAGAGACGTCATGAGCAACCCCGAGGCCGCGATTGCCGTGGTTAAGCAGCGTGACGGCATCATCAACACCGACCTTGAGGTGCGCCGCATTAAACTGGCCATCGACGCGGTGGTGGCCAGCCCCGACGCGCGCAAAGAAGGCTTTGGCAAAGTGGTGCCCGCGCGCTTGGCGCTCATGGCCTCGCAAGTCTCCGATGCTTACAAAACCAAGTCGCGCATTGACCCCAAGGCGGTGTGGGACTCATCGTTTTTGCCCAGCGACGCTGAGCTGGACGTGCTACCCAAGAAGTAAACGGCGCGAGCTGTTTGCTGCAGGCCAGCCGTGCGCTGGCCTTTTTTTCATCTGCACGTATGATTGACGCATGACGACCGAAACTGCACCCTTTGTCACGTTTGACGACGTATGGCTGGCCTACAACGACGACTTGCTGGCGCAAGGCACGTATGCCGTCGAAGCCATTGACCTGCAGGTGCCGCATGGCGAGTTCATCGCCATTGTGGGCCCCTCGGGTTGCGGCAAGTCCACGTTTATGAAGCTCACCACCGGCCTGCGCATGCCCAGCCAGGGACGTATTTGCGTGGGTGGCGAGCCGGTTACGGGGCCGCTCAAAATCTCGGGCATGGCGTTTCAGGCGCCCAGCCTTTTGCCTTGGCGCACCACGCTGGACAACGTGCTTTTGCCACTGGAAATCGTGGAACCCTACCGCTCCAACTTCAAGCAAAAAAAGGCCGAATATGTGGAGCGTGCCCGCAAAT
>JALRBF010000218.1 GCA_023262365.1 Burkholderiaceae bacterium | reverse complement strand
GAAATTCGCCACGACCGCCAGGACGCGCAGCAGGTGCTGGCACCGCTGGCTGACATGGCCACGTGGTTGGCGGTTGAGGCCGAGCGTGCGGTCAGCCGCGTGCTCGGTGGCAGCTGCTCGGTGCCATTGGCCGCGCACGCCGTGTGGCGCGACGACGGCACCCTGTGGTTGCGTGGCGCGTGGGGCAACGCGCAGCAGCCCGGCCCTTTGGTGCGCGCGCAGCGCGAGGCCAGCGTGCGCACGCCCGAGCAAGCGCTGGCCCTGGGGCAAGCCGTGGCCCACGATTTGGTGGCCGCGGGTGCCATGACATGACCACCCCGCGGGTGGTGATTACCCGCGCCGAGGATGACGCCGCCAGCTGGCAGCGCTGGTTTGCGCAACACGCCATTACCACCTACCACGTGCCTTTTTTGCGCATGCAAACCTTGGCACCCGATTCGAGCTGGCTTGATTGGTGGGACCGAGTTGGCACCGGCGACGCGGTGTTTTTTGTCAGTGCCCAGGCGGTGCGCAGCGCTGTACACGCGCTGGGCCAGGCGCGCTGGGTGCGGCTGTTGCAGCAATGGCAAGCTGGCGAGGGGCCGCGCTGCTGGGCCCCAGGCCCGGCAACGGCAGCTGCGCTACACGCCGTGGGGGCGCCGGCGCAGGTGGTGGATGCGCCGCTAACCGAGGCCGAGCAGCTGGATTCGGAGCATTTGTGGCCCGTGGTGCAGCACCAGGTGCAACCGGGCATGCGGCTGATGCTGGCGCGAGGCCGGGGCGAATCAAGCCACCAAGCCCAGGGCGAGGGCCGCGATTGGCTGGCCAACCGCTGCGCGCAGGCCGGCGCCCACGTAACGGCGGTGGCCGTGTATCAACGCGGCCTGGCCCTATGGAGCCCGGCGCAACACCAGGCTTGGCAGCAGGCGTGTGCCGATGGGCACGCCATTTGGCTGGTTAGCAGCGCCTTGGCGCTGCATGGTGTGCCGCGCTTGACCAACTCGCCGGCGTGGTGGAGCCGGGCACGTTTGCTGGCCACCCACCCGCGCGTGGCGGCGGCGGCCGTGGCCATGGCGTGGGGCCAGGTTAAGACGTGCAGCGGCCAGCGCGACGCGGTGCAACAAGCAGTCATGGCATGGGACGACCTGCCTACAATCAAGCCATGAGCGACACCCCAGCCCCCGTTTCGTCCGATACCCCTGAGGCCAACCCACCGCTGGCGGCCACTGGCCCGCGGCAAGGTGTGGCATGGCTGGCGTTGTGGGTGGCGCTGGTTGCCGGTGGCGCCGTGGCCTGGCAGATATGGCAAGCGCGCACGCAACCCATGGGGACAGCGGTTCAGGCGTTGGAGAGCCAAGTGCAAACGTTGGCCGCGCAGGGGGCCGCCGTAGCCGCACTGGCGCCCAGGCTGGACGCCATGCAAACCCAGCTAAACCAAATGGAGCAACGCCTGCAAGCTGCCGCGCAGCAGCGCGCCGAGCTCGAACAACGGCTAAGCCAAGCCACGGGCATGGGGCAAAGCGCCGAGGTGGCGCAAGTGGCTCAGGCGGTGGCCGCCGCGTGGCAGGTGGCGCAGGCCACTGGCTCGGCGCAGGCCTTGCAGCGTGCACTCAATCAGGGCGCAGCGCGTTTGGCGCAGTCGCCCGAGGCGGCCTCGCAACAAGTTGCGGCGGTGTTGGCCGCGCAGGCGCGGCGCCAAGCCCAAAGCAGCGAGCAAGACGCACCGGCCATGGCGCGCCGCTTGGGTGAACTGCAGCAGCAGTTGGGTGGGTTGGCGTTGTCGCTGGGGCAGCCGCGCTTGGTGGCAGCCGCAGT
>JALRBF010000168.1 GCA_023262365.1 Burkholderiaceae bacterium | reverse complement strand
CGCTGGTGTACAAGATGTAGCTGGGGTCGGTGGCGTCCAGCCATGTCACGGGCTCATCAAGTGCCCCCGGCAGCGCTTGCAGGGCCTCGGTGTAACGCACGTCACGGCCAGCAACCCAGTTCATGGGCGCCAGCCCACGGTCGGTGAGCAGCACACACGACGGTTTATGCGAAGCCAACGCAATGGCCTCGTCGAGAAGCGGTTTGTAAGGCACCACCTTACCCGCACGCGAGCCAGCGTCGGCGCTGACGATGACCTTGGGCGCGCAATCGTCAATTCGGCTAGCCAAGCTGACACTGGCAAAACCCCCAAACACCACCGAGTGAATGGCGCCCATGCGTGCGCAGGCCAACATGGCAAACACAGCTTCGGGCACCATGGGCATGTAAATCAATACTCGATCACCCTTAACAACGCCGTGCTGGCGCAGCACCGCGGCCATGCGTTGCACCTCGTGATGCAACTGCGCAAAGGTGTAGGTGTGCTCGGTGTTGGTCTCGGTAGATACGTAGATCAGCGCCGCTTGTTCGGGGCGCGACTGCGCGTGCCGGTCCACCGCGTTGTAGCACAGGTTGGTTTGCCCGCCCACAAACCACCTGGCAAAAGGTGGCTCAGAGTAATCCAGTACCGTGTCATAGGGTCGATGCCAATGAATGCGCTTGGCTTGCTCGGCCCAAAAGGTCTCGGGCTGTTCGATGGACTGCTGGTACCACTGGGCAAACGAGGGCATCGGGGACTCCATGTTGCGGCAAAAAGGCTGGCCCTATTTTGCCCTTTGGCCTTGCAAACCGCTGACAGCCCCGGGTACCCTTGCCCGCTCAGCGCCTCGCCGGGGGTAAATCGGTGCAACTGCCATGCGCCACCTCAGCGGCCATGCCGATGGATTCACCCAATGTGGGGTGGGGGTGCACGGTGCGGCCAATGTCCACGGCGTCGGCACCCATTTCAATGGCTAGGGCTACCTCGCCAATCATGTCCCCCGCGTGGGTGCCCACCAACCCGCCGCCCACGATGCGGTGGGTTTGTGCGTCAAACAGCAGTTTGGTAAAGCCCTCGTCGCGCCCATTGGCAATGGCGCGCCCCGAGGCCGCCCACGGAAACAACCCCCGTGTGACCTTAACGCCCTGCGCCTTGGCCTGCGTCTCGGTCAAGCCCACCCAGGCAATCTCGGGGTCGGTGTACGCCACGCTGGGAATCACCCGCGCGTCAAAGGCCCGCGAGGCTAGGGCCGCGTCGCCCAGGCGTTCGCCAGCAATGACTTCGGCGGCCACATGGGCTTCGTGCACCGCCTTGTGCGCCAGCATGGGTTGGCCCACGATGTCGCCAATGGCAAAAATGTGCGGCACTGGGGTGCGCATTTGCCCATCCACGGGCACAAACCCACGCTCGGTCACGGTCAGGCCAGCGGTCTCGGCGCCGAGTTGGAGCCCGTTGGGCGCACGTCCCACGGCTTGAAGCACCATGTCGTAAGTGGCTTCGCTGGTGCTGCCGTCGGCGGCTTCAAAGCCCACCGTGATGCCTTTTTTGCCCGCCTTGGCCGATACCGTGCGTGTGCCCATACGGATGGCGTCGAACCGATGGGCGTTCATTTTTTGCCACACTTTCACCAAATCGGGATCGGCGCCGGGCATGAGCTGGTCCAGCATTTCCACCACCTCAAGCCGGGCGCCCAAGGTGCTGTAAACCGTGCCCATCTCCAACCCTATGATGCCACCGCCGACAATCAACAGCCGCTTGGGCACCGCCTCCAAGCCGAGCGCGCCGGTGGAGTCGATAATTCGAGGGTCATCGGGAAAAAACGGCAGCTTCACGGGGCGTGAGCCCGCGGCCACAATGGCGTAGCGAAACGAGACGCTTTGTTGCTCGCCGGTGGTTTGTTTGCCAGGCCCATCGGTGGTGTCAATGGCCACCGTATGCACCGAGGTGAAATGGGCCACGCCCCGGATGGAGTTGACTTTGCGCATGTTGGCCATGGCGGCCAAGCCACCCGTGAGTTTGCCTACCACCTTGGCCTTGTGCGCGCGCAGTTGGCTTAAGTCAACGCTGGGTTGACCAAACGTAATGCCCCACTGCGCCATGTGGCTGGCCTCGTCCATCACTGCAGCCACGTGCAGCAGCGCCTTGGACGGAATACAACCCACGTTCAAGCACACCCCACCCAGCGTAGGGTACCGCTCGACCAGCACCACCTTGAGGCCGAGGTCCGCGGCGCGAAAGGCCGCGGAGTAGCCGCCCGGCCCGCCGCCAATCACCAACACGTCGCAATCGTAGGTGCCTTCGGCCGGGGCCGGTGCGCTCACCAGCGCGGCAGTGGGCGCGGCAGGTGCCGCCGAGGCTGTCGGCGTCGGTGCGGGTGAAGCCTCGGCCCCAGCCTGCGCCGC
>JALRBF010000122.1 GCA_023262365.1 Burkholderiaceae bacterium | reverse complement strand
CGGGTGCGGCCTGCGCCGCAGGCAAGGCAAAGGGCGCCACGTCCAGCGTGTGTTGGTGCGGGCGCCCACCCCAGCGCGGTGTGCTACCGACACCACGACGCCGTTGTCTGCTTGCATACGCTGCAAAAGCATGGCGTACAGGCGTTGTTCGGTGGTTTCGTCTAGGGCGCTGGTGGCTTCGTCCAAAAACAACCAGCGCGGGCGCTTGAGCAACGCACGGGCCAGGGCCAGGCGTTGCTGCTCGCCACCCGACAAGGTTTGCGACCAGTTGGCCTCCTCGGCCAGGCGCGGGGCCAACGGCCCCAGCCCCACCTCGTGAAGCACGTCTTGCAGCGCGGCGTCTTCAAACTTGTCAGACGCTTGCGGGTAGCACAACGCCTCGCGCAGCGGCGCGTTGGGAAAGTACGCACGTTGCGGCAAAAACATGGCGTTGGCTTCAAAGCCATCGGCGTGCCACAGCTGCCCTTGGTGCCACGGCCACACGCCGGCTAAGGTGCGCAGCAGCGTAGATTTGCCGGTACCCGATGGCCCTTGCAGCCACCAGCTCTGCCCGGGCAACAAGCGCAAACTCACCCCCTGCAGCAGCGCCTGGCCGTTGGGCAGGGCCACGTTGAGCTGCTCGGTGCACACCACGCTGGGCTCGTTGGCCTCGGCGTCTGCGCGTTGCGGCGGGTTATCAAGTGCCGCGGCGCGCTCAAGCGCGGTCTCAAATAGGGTCAAGCGTTCGGTGGTGGCGTACCACTGCGCCAAGCCGCTGTAGTTGTCCACAAACCAACTCAGTCCATCTTGCACCCGGCCAAAGGCCGAGGCAATTTGCATCAGCTGCCCCAGTTGAATGGCGCCACTAAAAAAGCGCGGTGCGGCCACCACAAACGGAAACACCACCGCCATTTGGTTAAAGCCCACGGTGAACCAGGTTAGGCGTTTACGCGCCAGCAGCAGTTGAATGTAGTTGGTCAGCACCGCGCCAAAGCGGCGTTGCAGGCGCGACTTCTCTACCCCCTCGCCGTGGTCGAGCACCACCGCGTCGCTGTACTCACGCAGACGAATGAGCTGGTGTCTGAAGTCGGCCTCTACCCGTTGCTGCTTGAACATCAGACTCGACAGGGGGCGCCCAATCACATGCGTGAGCCAGCTGCCAGCGGCGCAATACAGCAGCGCCATCCACACCATAAAGCCCGGAATCGTGACCGGCTGTGAGCCCACATAAAACGAAAAGCTGCCCGATAGGGCCCACAAGATGCCGACAAAACTCACCAGCGTGACCACCGCGTTGAGCAGCCCCATCACCAAGCCCATGGTGTAGCTGGTGAATTGGTCCAAGTCTTCGTGAATACGCTGGTCGGGGTTGTCGGTGGGTTGCCCGTTGGCTTGCTGGTAGCGCAGCAGCTCCATGCGGTAATAGGCTTGGCCGCGCAGCCAGCGCTGCACGTAGTTTTCGGTGAGCCACGTGCGCCAGCGTACGCTGAGCAATTGGGTGAGGTAAAACTGGTACACGGCAATCATCACGTAGCCCAGGGCCAGCATCAAAAAGCGCCCCAGCTGTTGCCAAAACACCTCGGCGTCGCGCGCTTGCAGCGCGTCGTAAAACACGCGGTTCCACGCGTTAATTTGCACCAGCATGTACACGCTGCCCAA
>JALRBF010000038.1 GCA_023262365.1 Burkholderiaceae bacterium | reverse complement strand
GGTGGTTTTGCCCGCGCCGTTGGGGCCCAACACGCCCAGGCATTCGCCAGCGGCCAGCGAAAAACTCAGGCCGTCAACCACAGCCACGCCTTGGTAGCGTTTAAGCAATTGATCGACCACCAAAAGTGGCGCGGCAGCGGTATGGGTCATGGCTTTGGGGGTGGGGCGCGGGCTTTTACAATTCGGGCGTTTAATGGCTTAGGCACGGCACGTGCTGCCTTGCCCACCGGATTGTCCCATGCCCCTGTCTGTGTTGTTGCAATACCTGTTGCCCAAGCGTTGGCTAACCCAGTTGGCCGGGGTGTTGGCCTCCAGACGCTTGGGTTGGTTCACGCGTTGGGCCATTGCACGCTTTGTAGCGCGCTATGGCGTGAACATGACCGAGGCCGAGCACGCCAGCCCAGCGGCTTACCTCAGCTTCAACGCGTTTTTTGGTCGGGCGCTGCGTCCCGGGGCCAGGCCGCTGCACCCCGATGCCCATTGGCTGTGCCCAGTGGACGGCAGCGTAAGCCAGTTCGGCGCTCTGCGGCATGGCCAGTTGCTGCAGGCCAAAGGTCATCACTACGACGTGTCCGCGTTGCTGGGCGCGCAAGACGATTGGACCCAAGCCCTGGGCGCGGGCCACTTTGCCACGTTGTACCTAAGCCCGCGCGACTACCACCGCATTCACATGCCGTGCGACGCGCAACTGCGCCGCATGGTGTACGTGCCCGGTGATTTGTTTTCGGTCAACCCACAAACGGCGCAGCACGTGCCGGGCTTGTTTGCGCGCAACGAGCGCGTGGTGTGCCTGTTTGAGACGGCCGACGGCCCGCTGGCCATGGTGCTGGTGGGGGCCACTGTCGTGGGCAGCGTGGCCACCACCTGGCACGGCGTGGTGCACCCGCCGCGCCAAGCGGTGCCGCAGCGTTGGGACTACGACAACGCGCCCACGGCGTTGCGTCGCGGCCAAGAAATGGGCCGGTTTTTGCTCGGCTCCACGGTGGTGCTGGTGTGGTCGACACCGGCGCTGCGCTGGGCCGACGCCATGGCCCCGGGCGCCCCGGTGCGCATGGGCCAGGCGTTGGCGTGGCGCGCTCAGTAGCGGTACACGCCGCGGCCAGTTTTTCGGCCCAAGTAGCCCGCGGCCACCATTTCTTTAAGTAGCGGGCAGGGGCGGTACTTGCCGTCGTTGTACTGGGCAACGTACACCTCCATCACCGCTAAGCACACGTCCAGGCCAATCATGTCGGCCAGCGCCAGTGGCCCAATCGGGTGGTTGCAACCCAGCTTCATGCCCGCGTCGATGTCCTCGGCCGAGGCCAAACCCTCGGCCAGCACAAAAAACGCCTCGTTGATCATGGGTACCAAAATGCGGTTCACCACAAACCCGGGGGCGTTGCGCACCGTGATGGACGTTTTGCCCAAACGCGTGGCCAAGGCGTGCACCGCGTCGTGGGTGGCGTCGCTGGTTTGCAGACCGCGAATGATTTCAACCAAAGCCATCATGGGCACCGGATTAAAAAAGTGCATGCCAATGAATCGCTCGGCCCGCTCACCCACGCAGGCGGCCAGTTGGGTGATGGAGATGGAGCTGGTGTTGCTGGCAATGGGCGTGTGCTCGGGCAACAGCGCGTGCAAGTCTTGAAGAATCTTGACCTTGAGTGGTTCATTTTCGGTCGCGGCCTCAATTACCAGGTCGCACCCGGTCAACCCACCCAATTCGCCCGTGGTGCCAATGCACGCCAGTGCCGCCTCGCGTTGCGCGTCGGTGAGCTTGTCTTTGCTCACCAAGCGCGCCAGGCTTTTGTCTACTGTGGCCAATCCCTTGTCGAGGGCCGCGGGTGAGACGTCCATCATCGTCACGCGCAAGCCGCTCACGGCGCACGCCTGCGCAATGCCGTTGCCCATGGTGCCCGCGCCCACAATGCCCACGTGTTCGATGGTTGAATGCGTCATGTGTTTTCCCTTTGTGTTGAGTTAATCAAAAAGCTCGTGCATGGGCTTAGGCACTGCGCCAGCGCAGCGCCATGGCCACCGCAATGGCCAACAGCGGCAGCAGCAGCCCCAATCCCATGGCGCTCATGAGCAGCGCTGGCAGGTCGCTGTAGTTGGCTGCAACGCTGACTTGCCCGCTGGCATCGCGCACCTCGCGCGTGATCACAAACCATTGGTTGAGGTACTTGGTGCCCAATTGGCCTGCCGACAGTGCCAGGTTGGCAAACGACGTCATGACCGCAAAGTAGGTGGCTTTGAGGTGCGCCGGGGCGGCGTTGGCAATCCAGGCCAGGAGCGGAATCATGGAAATTTGCCCAAGCGGTGATTCAATGGCGGTGTCCACCAAGGCAATGAAGCGGGCATCCACCAAACCGCCGGTGTGCGCAGCGGTCCACTCGTGCAGCCCCAAACTCATGCCCAGATTGGGCAGCGACAGCACAAAGCCCGCCAGCGTGAGCCAACCCGTGATGTAAAAAATCGAACGTTCGGCCATGAAGCGACGAAAAATCAACATGCCGACCAAGGTCAGGCAACTGGCCACCAGCGACAGCACCGAAAAGAATGCCTGGTCAAAGCCCAACACGTCGATGCTCCACCAGCTCACCCCGGCGCCCGTGCCCGGCGTGGCACGAAACATGAACACCACCAAAGCCGTGCCCAGCAACGTGCGGCGCGCCTCAGGGCTAAGCTGCCCCACCAAGCGCGACATCAAAAACCCCACAATGCCCAGCGACCCAACGAATATCAACTCTTGGCTATGGCGCCAGCCGCTCAAGCCTACGCCAACGGTAAACACCACAAACACCAAGCTGCCGCCCAAAATCCACGGGTTGGGCGGGGTCGCAGGTGCGGCTGGCGCAACCAAGGCCTGCGCCTGGGCCTGGTCTAGACCGCGCGTCATATGCTGGCGCACGCGCTGGCGCCGTAGCCACGCCTCCAGCGCAATGCCCAGCACCGAGACCACCGGAATCGCCAACGCCATGAGGTACACGTTGCGGTAGGTGGCCACCTTGTCGGCGGCGGGCAAATTGGCCGCGTCGGCAAATACCGCCAAATTAATCAGCGCCACCAGCACCGTGCCGCCAATCAGCGAGACTCGGCCCAGCGTTTGCATGGTTACGTGCATGGCGCGAATGCGCGCGGGCTCCAGCGGCTTGCCCTCGTCGTCGACCTGCGGCACCGCCTCGGCCGTCATGGCGTCGGCCACGGCGTCTTGCACCACGTAGCCAATTGGCGCCAACAGCGCCGAGAGCACAAACCACGCGTTTACCGGCCACAGCGCGGCCATGCTGTCGCGCGCGCCAATCAGCGCGGCCATGATCAGTAAGCTCGCGGTAATGAGCGAGGCGCCCAGCACAATCAACCAAGCCTTGTGGCGCCACACCACGTCAACCAAGTGGCCAATGGGCATTTTGAGCGCCCACGGTATGCCCAGCCAAAAGCCTAAGGCGGCCAAAAATTCGGCGCTTAGGTCAAGGTATTCTTTAACAAAAAACGTACCAACGATGCCCGTAAGCCCCTGAATGCCCGCGGCCAGGTACACCATTAAGGGCGGCAAATAACTCCAGCGCCATTCGCGCCAAAGCGGGGCCGCTGGCCCGACGGCGCCGGAGTTTAGGCTGCGGTTCACCGCGCGTCTTACATGTTGCGGCGGTACTGGCCGCCGACTTCAAACAGCGCCTGGGTGATTTGACCCAGCGAGCAAACGCGTACGGCTTGCATAAGTACCTCAAACACGTTGGCTTGTTCCAGCACGGCTTGCTGCAGACGTTGCAGCATGGCCGGGGCAGCTTGGGCGTGGCGTGTTTGAAACGCTTGCAGACGCTGGAGTTGGCTTTGTTTTTCCTCGTCGGTTGAGCGCGCCAGCTCAATTGTTTGGGGCACGCCTTCGCCGTGCGGGTTACGAAACGTGTTCACGCCAATGATGGGCAATTCACCCGTGTGCTTGAGCATTTCGTAGTGCATGGATTCGTCTTGAATTTTACCGCGTTGGTAGCCCGTCTCCATGGCCCCAAGCACGCCGCCGCGTTCGGCGATGCGCTCAAACTCGCTAAGCACGGCTTCTTCCACCAACTCGGTGAGCTCATCGATCACAAAAGCGCCCTGGTTGGGGTTTTCGTTTTTGGCCAAACCCCACTCGCGGTTGATGATGAGCTGAATGGCCATGGCGCGGCGCACGCTCTCTTCGGTGGGGGTGGTAATGGCCTCGTCGTAGGCGTTGGTGTGCAAGCTGTTGCAGTTGTCGTACACCGCAATCAGCGCTTGCAAGGTGGTGCGTATGTCGTTGAAGGCGATTTCTTGCGCATGCAGGCTGCGCCCGCTGGTTTGAATGTGGTACTTGAGCTTTTGGCTGCGCTCGTTGGCGCCGTATTTGTCGCGCAGCGTTACGGCCCATATGCGGCGCGCCACGCGCCCGAGCACGGTGTACTCGGGGTCCATGCCGTTGCTAAAGAAAAAGCTTAGGTTGGGCGCAAAGTCGTCAATGTGCATACCGCGCGCCAAGTAGGCCTCAACAAACGTAAAGCCGTTGGACAGCGTCAGCGCCAGCTGCGAAATGGGGTTGGCCCCCGCCTCGGCAATGTGGTAGCCGCTGATTGAGACCGAGTAAAAGTTGCGCACGTCGTGCTGCACAAAGTACTGGGCGATATCGCCCATGACCTTTAGGCTGAACTCGGTGCTGAAGATACATGTGTTTTGGCCTTGGTCTTCTTTGAGGATATCGGCTTGCACCGTGCCGCGCACGTTGGCCAGTACCCAAGCCTTGATTTCGGCGGCCTCGGCCTCGGTGGGGGGACGTTGCTGCTCGGCTTCAAATTGCGCCATGCGCTGGTCAATGGCGGTGTTCATGAACATGGCCAAAATCGTCGGAGCCGGGCCGTTGATGGTCATGCTCACCGAGGTGCTGGGCTGGCACAAATCAAAGCCTTCGTACAGCACCTTCATGTCGTCCAGCGTGGCAATGCTCACGCCGCTGTTACCTACTTTGCCGTAGATGTCGGGGCGTGGGTCGGGGTCTTGGCCGTACAGCGTGACCGAGTCAAACGCCGTGGATAGGCGCTTGGCGGGCATGCCCTCAGAGAGCATATGAAAGCGACGGTTGGTGCGAAACGGGTCGCCCTCGCCGGCAAACATGCGTGTGGGGTCTTCGCCTTCACGCTTAAAGGCAAAAGTGCCGGCGGTGTACGGAAAGTACCCCGGCAGGTTCTCCAGCATCAACCACGTCAGCAAGTCGCCTTCGTCGTGGTAGCGCGGCAGCGACACCTTACGTAGCGTGCTGCCGCTAAGCGTGGTGTGGGTTAGCGCGGTGCGCAGCTCGCGTTGGCGTACCGTGACAACCAACTCGTCTTGCTCGTAGGCTTGGCGTGTGGCCGGCCACTGTTGCAGCAGGTCGCGCGCCAGTGGCAGCAACGCGTTGCTGCGCTGGCTGGCCAAGTCCATGGCCGCTTCGGCCGCGCGCGCGCGCTCGGGCTTGTCTTGGCTGAGCATGGTGGCAGCGGCGCGCAATTGCTGCGCCTGGCGCGCCAGTTCGCCTTGCGCGTTGGCCTGTTGCTTGTAGCGGCGCACGGTGTCGGCAATTTCGGCCAAGTAGCGCACGCGTGCCGCGGGCACGATGGGGGTTTGGTTGCTGCTGTGGCGCACCGCCACCGGGGCCAACGCGCCCGGGGATAGGTTTAGGCCCAACGCGGCCAAGCGCGGTACCAGCGCCTGGTACAAGGCGGTCACGCCGTCGTCGTTAAAGCGTGAGGCCATGGTGCCAAACACTGGCATGTGTTCGGTTGGTGTGTCCCATGCTTCGCGGTTACGTTGCACTTGCTTGGCCACGTCGCGCAAGGCGTCGGCGGCGCCTTTGCGGTCAAATTTGTTGATGGCAACGAACTCGGCAAAATCCAGCATGTCTATTTTTTCGAGCTGGCTGGCGGCGCCAAATTCCGGCGTCATCACGTACAGGGGCACGTCCACCAATGGCGCAATCGCCGCGTCGCCTTGACCAATGCCGCTGGTCTCGACCACGATCAAGTCAAAGCCGGCGACCTTGCACGCGGCGATCACGTCGGGCAGGGCTTTGGAGATTTCGCTGCCAAAGTC
>JALRBF010000295.1 GCA_023262365.1 Burkholderiaceae bacterium | reverse complement strand
AACCCGCCAGCCCCAGGCTGATCCCAAGCAAGGCCCAGTCACGCCACGTGGGGTGGGTCGGGCCATGCGTGAGGCGCCAACTCGCATGCATCACCGCCAGCGTAAGCGGCAGCAGCAACACATCGGGCACCAGCGCCAGGCCAAGCAGGTGCAGCATGGGGCTGATGCTCCACAGCGCCAGCGCGGCCACACCCGCGGCGCGGCCAAACCAATTGGCGCTGAGTTGCATCACGTACCACCCGGTGAGTAGCCACAAGCCCACGGGCACCACCCGCATCAGCCAGTCGGCGCCGCCCAGTGCCACCCACGGCGTCTGCACCCAGCCCACCAGCGGCGGGTGGTCGTAGTAGCTCCAGTCGGGGTGCGCGCCATAAAGCGCGTAATGCGCCTCGTCGGCAGAGAGCTGAAACTGCCCCGCCATTAACGCATGCACCGCCGTAATCAGCAGCAGCGTCAGCCACGCGCCGCGACCAAGCGGCGCCCAGCCCATCATGCGCGGTTGCGCCCCGACCACACCAACATGGACGTGACGCTGTAGTTCCAAAACAAGCCCACCACAATGCCGGCCAAGCCCGAACCGAGCCAGTTGCCCCAGTCCGCGTACAGATAACTGGCCACGCCCACGTTGGCGCTGGCGCCCAGCGCGCAGGCGGCCATGAACTTAAGCAGCCCCGGAATCAACGCCCAGCCGGTGAGTTTTTTGTCTTGATAAGTGAGGGTGTTGTTCACAAAGAAGTTGAACATCATGGACACCACCACCGCGGCGGTTTGCGCCACCGCAAAGGCCGCGCCAAAGCCCGCGAGCAAGGTGCTGAGCACCGCCAGGTGCACGCCCACACCCAGCCCGCCGACAGCGGCAAACGACACCAGCCGCGTGGGCACAAAGCGGCCCACGGTTTTGTCGGCCAACAGCAACAAAAACTCGTAAATCACACGCTCGTCGAGCTTGCTTTGCCCCGCTTGGCGCGGCCGAAACTCAAACGGCACCTCTTGGATGCGCAGCGGCGTGGGAGACGAGGCCACGATGTCGAGCAAAATCTTAAAGCCCATGCCCGAGAGGCGGTGTACCACGCGGTCAAGCACCTCGCGGCGCAGCATAAAAAAACCGCTCATGGGGTCGTGCAGCGGCGCGCGCAGCACGCGCTGGGCCAGTGCGGTGGCCACGCGGCTGGTGCGAATGCGATCGCTTGACCACTGGCCCAAACTGCCGCCTTCGGTGTAGCGCGAGCCCACCACCAGGTCAAGGTCTTGGTCACGCAGGGCTTGCAGCATCAGGGGTAGGCGGGTCTCGTCGTGTTGCAAGTCCCCGTCCATCACGGCCAAGTAGGGCGCGGCCGTGGCAAGCATGCCTTCAATGCACGCCGTGGCCAGGCCACGACGACCCACGCGCCGTAAACAGCGCACCCGGGGGTTGGTTTGGCTAAGCTGCCAGGCTTGGGCAAAGGTGTGGTCGGGCGAGTCGTCGTCAACAAACACCACCTCCCACGCCACCCCAGCCAAGGCCGCTTCGAGCTGCGCCACCAAGGCGTGCACGTTGGCCGATTCGTTAAAGGTGGGCACCACCACGCACACCTCGGGTGCGGACCAAGCGTGGCTTGTGGTTGCGGGCTGGTGGGCCGGGGCGTTCATGGGGAGCAGTGAGTTGTTAGGATAATGGTCGCAAACCTAAGCTTAGGCTCGCTGGCGTACGCGTCTCCATTATCAAGCAAATACCCATGCCCTCTGCCCCTCACCTCCCCTTGGTTGTCGACGCCGACGGCACGCTGCTGCGCGGCGACATGCTGCACGAGGCCTTGCGCATGTGCGTGCTGCAGCCACGGCGTTGGCTGGGGGCGTTGCGTGCGGCGTTTCGGGGCAGGGCCGCGCTCAAGCAACATCTGGCCAGTTGGGTGCGCTTTGCCCCGGGTACGCTGGTGTGGCGTGCCGAGGTGGTGCAGTGGCTGCAAGCGCAGCGCGCTGCGGGGGTGCCCCTGGTGCTTGCCAGCGCCAGCCCCATGCCGTGGGTGCAAGCGTTGGCCGACGCGTTGGGGTTGTTTGACGAGGTGTTGGCCTCTACCGGCACCATCAACCTCAAAGGGCAAGCCAAGCGCGAGGCGTTGCAGGCTAAGTTTGGCGTGCAGGGATACGACTACGTCGGCGACAGCGCGGCCGATGTGCCGGTATGGCAGGGCGCCCGACGGGCCTGGGTGGTGGCGGCTTCGCCGCAACCGCTGCGGCGTTGGCAAGCCCACGCGCCGCACCTGCAAGCGCTGCCACAGGTGGCCCCGGTGTCGTGGTTGGCCGCGGCGGTGGCCGCCTTGCGCCCCGTGCAGTGGGCCAAAAACTTGCTTATGGCCGCGCCGCTGTTGGCCGCGCATCGTTATGTTGAACCGGGTTGGTTGCTACCCTTGGTGCTGGGGATGGCAAGTTTTTCGTTGGTGGCCTCGGCGGCGTATTGGATCAACGACTGGGCCGATGTGGCGCACGACCGCGTGCACCCCACCAAGCGCCACCGCCCACTGGCCAGTGGTGCCTTGCCGCTGTGGGCGCCGGTGCTGGTGGTGCCGGGGCTGTTGTTGCTTGCCGCGGCGCTGGCCCATGGCTTGCCCGCGGCGTTTCAGGCCGCTTTGGTGGTGTACGCGGTGGCAACCTTGGCGTACAGCTTTGGGCTCAAGGCCGTGCCGTT
>JALRBF010000291.1 GCA_023262365.1 Burkholderiaceae bacterium | reverse complement strand
CCAAGCGCGCCGTGGGCATTCGGGCCGACATCGACGCCCTGCCCATCACCGAGCACAACCACTTCCCGCATGCCAGCAAGCACCCGGGGAAGATGCATGCCTGCGGCCACGACGGCCACACCGCCATGCTGCTGGCCGCGGCGCAGTACCTGGCCAAGCACCGCGACTTTGACGGCACGGTGTACTGCATTTTTCAGCCCGCCGAAGAAGGCGGTGGCGGCGCGCGCGAGATGATTAAGGACGGCCTGTTTGAGCGCTTTGACATGCAAGCGGTGTTTGCCATGCACAACTGGCCTGGGCTCAACGTGGGCCAATTGGGCGCCAGCCCGGGCCCCGTCATGGGCAGCAGCAACGAGTTCAAAATACGCATCCAAGGCAAGGGCACCCACGCGGCGATTCCGCAACTTGGCGTGGACCCCATGCCAGTGGCCGCGCAGATGATTTTGGCGTTTCAAACCATCGTCAGCCGCAACGTTCGCCCGATTGACGCGGCGGTGGTCTCGGTGACCATGGTGCACGCGGGCGAAGCCACCAACGTCATTCCCAACAGCTGCGAGTTACAAGGCACGGTGCGCACCTTCAGCACCGAGGTGCTGGACTTGGTGGAGGCCCGCATGCAAGCCATTGCGCAGCATACGGCGCAGGCGTTTGGCGCCGAGGTGTCGTTTGAGTTTGTGCGCAACTACCCGCCCACCGTGAACCACGAGGCCGAAACCGCGTTTGTGCGCGAGGTGCTGGCCGACGTGGTGGGGCCCCAAGGCGTGATGCCGCAAGAGCCCACCATGGGCGCCGAAGACTTCTCGTACATGTTGCAACACAAGCCCGGCTGCTACTTTTTTATTGGCAACGGCGAGGGCACCCACCGCCAAGCGGGCCACGGCCTGGGGCCGTGCACACTGCACAACCCCAGCTACGACTTTAATGACGAGCTGATTCCGCTGGGCGCAAGCATTTGGGTTGAACTGGTCACGCGCTGGCTGGCAAAGGGCGCGCGCGCCTAAGGCGCTGGGCCAAAGCGCGACTGCGCCAGCGCCAACAAGCCCTCAAAAATCAAACCCTCCACCAGTTCAACCGGGTGGTTGATGCTGGGCAGCATCTTCCAGCCCGCCCCGCCCGTCATCAAACACACCGCTGGTTGGTCAAAGCGTTGCGCCACGTGCTCCATCATGCGTGCCACGGCCCCGGCAATGGCGTAGGTGCCGCCGCTGGTTAGGGCGTCACTGGTGTTGGTGGGAAACGCCACCACTTCGCCTGTGGGCACGTGCAGGCCGGCGGTGCCGCTTTCGAGGGCGCGCAGCATGATGCCGTGCCCAGGCATGATGACCCCGCCCAGAAAACGCCCCTCCGCATCCAGGGCCTCCACGGTTACCGCCGTTCCCACCATGACCACGATGCACGGGCGGTGATCGCCACGCGCCAGCAAGCGCCGGTGCGCACCGATCATGGCTACCCACCGGTCGGCGCCTAACCGCGCCGGATGGTCATACCCGTTGATCACACCGCCCTCACGCTCGGAAGGGACCACCCATTGAGGTGCAACGTCCCAGATGTCCAGCTGCTCTTCAACGCGGCGCATCACAGCGGCGCCAGCGACGACGCAGCCCAACATCCGGTCGGGTACCGGGAGCTCAGCCCAGTCGGTCTCGCCTAACTGGTCAATATGCTCAAGAAACTGTGCCCCGTGCGCGATGACGTGCGCGCCCGGCGCGGCGTGGTCATAAAGCGCCCACTTCAACCGCGTGTTGCCTACGTCAATCGCCATGAATGTCATGAGCGAAATTATCGCCGCTCATTTGGCAGAGTCAGCGGCATTTTGTGCCGCTTTCTTACGTGTTTTCCCACCCACTTGTCAGCGGGCACCCATCCAATCAGTTCTGGCGCCAGGGCAGACCACGTGCGCGCCAGCCACCCCGGGTACCGCGGTGACCATGGGTGTCAGGGTCACCCTCAAACCCCTCCAAAATGTTGTAAGCCTCTAAACCGAGGGCAGCCGCACGCTTGGCCACCGCAATCGAGCGAA
>JALRBF010000289.1 GCA_023262365.1 Burkholderiaceae bacterium | reverse complement strand
ACATGGGACGTATGCAACGAGCAAGGCGACATGGAGCGCGTTAAGCCACAAACCATTAAGCGCAGCGCGTTGTTAACCATTGAAGGCGAGCTCGACGACATCTCGGGCTCGGGCCAAACCCACGCCGCCCACGATTTATGTGTGGGCTTGCCAGCCACCAAGCGCCACCGACTGGACGTGGATGGCGCCGGGCACTACGGCATTTTTAGCGGCAAGCGCTGGCGCCAGGTGGTGTACCCAGCGGTTCAGCAGTTTATTGCCGCGCAGCACCGGCAGGCGGCCTAGCCTGCCCTGGGCCGGCTTGTGAAGTCTGTCCCCCTCGTCGAGCGTCTGCACCAGGCGCTGCCCCAAACCCAGTGCCAACGCTGCGGCTACCCCGACTGCCGGGGCTACGCCGAAGCGGTGGCAGCGGGACAAGCCGACATCAACCGCTGCCCCCCCGGTGGCGAGCAAGGCGTGATGCGGCTGGCCGCCCTCACCGGGCGCGCGCCGGTACCGCTCGACCCAGCATGCGGCACCGAACAAACGCGTGATGTGGCCGTAATTGACGAAGACTGGTGTATTGGCTGCACGCTGTGCATCGAGGCCTGCCCGGTTGATGCCATTGCTGGGGCCAACAAGCGCATGCACACGGTGGACGAATCGCTGTGTACGGGCTGCGCCTTATGCCTGCCACCCTGCCCGGTGGATTGCATTGCCATGGTACCGGCCACGCAAGGCACCGGGTGGGACGCTTGGAGTCCGGCCCAAGCCGACGAGGCCTTGGCCCGCTACAAACGGCGGCAGGCGCGCGCGCAAAAGGCGCCACAACAACTGGCCGCACGCCACGTGCAAGCGTTGCAACACAAAGCCCAGTCGCTACCAACCGACGCCAGCCACGACCCAGCCGAACAAGCGCGCAAGCGCGCCATTGTGGCCGCTGCGTTGGCCAAGGCTCAGGCCAAATTGCGCGGCGAGGGTTAGCTCGCCCCGGCGGCAAACGCCGCTTGTACCTCAGCAGGGGCTTGCACCAGTTCAATCAGCACGCCCTCACCGGCCAGCGGCCAGTCGTCGTTGGCGCGCGGGTGAATAAAACAGATGTCGTGCCCTGCCGCCCCGCGCCGAATGCCCCCAGGTGCCATGCGCACGCCTTGCTGCGTAAGCCACGCCACGGCGGCGGGTAAATCGTCTACCCATAGGCCAATGTGGTTCAGCGGGGTGGTGTGAACCGCGGGTTTTTGTTCGGGGTCAAGGGGTTGCATCAAATCCACCTCAACCGGCCACGGCCCCGCGCCCAGCGTGCAAATGTCTTCGTCCACATTCTCGCGTTCGCTGCGGTAGGTGCCTGTCACCGACAACCCCAGCGTGTCCACCCACAGGTGGCGCAGGCGCTGTTTGTCGCGCCCGCCAATGGCAATTTGCTGCAAGCCCAGCACCCGAAAAGGCCGCACACTCATGGTGCAAACTCCACAATGGGCTGGTCCACGGCCAGCGAATCACCGGCTTGTGCCAGCACCTTGGCCACCACACCGTCGGCCGATGCCAGCAGCGCGTTTTCCATCTTCATGGCCTCAATGACCGCCACCCGCTCGCCGGCTTGCACGTGCTGGCCCACTTGCACGGCCACCTCGGTGAGCAAGCCCGGCATGGGCGAGAGCACGAACCGGCTCATGTCCGGCGGCGCCTTATGCGGCATCAGTCGGTGCAGTTCGGCCATGCGCGGCGAGACCACCATGGCCTCGAGCCGCGCGCCGTTGTGCTGCACCACCAAAGCCAGCGGGTTACGCCGTGTGCCGCGTTCAACTTGCGCGGCAAACGGGGTGCCATTGCACTGGCCAGCGATCAACACCTCACTCAAACGCGCGTGGCTGGTGATTTCGTAGTCCTTACCCTTGACCTGCACGCGGGCGTACCCGCGTTCGCCGACAAACTCGTCCACGTGCACCGGGGTGTAGGTGTGCGCACCGTCCGGGCTTAGGGCAATCACGCTGTAGTCTTTGCCCACCTTCACGCCATAGCCGGGCAACTGCCCCGAAATACCGGCGCTGCGTTGACGCGATTTGCGCCGCACAAACGCGGCCAAGGCCAGCAAAAAGTCGGCATCCTCGTGCGGCACATCTTGCGACCGAAAGCCTTGCGCGTAATGCTGGGCAATAAAGCCGGTGTTAAAGCGTCCAGCAACAAAATCGGGATGCGCCAACAGCGCGGCTTGAAACGGGATGTTGCTGCCAATGCCGCGAATCACAAAGGCGTTGAGCGCCGCGCGCATGCGCGCCACCGCATCGGCGCGGTCGGTGCCGTGCACAATGAGTTTGGCAATCATCGAGTCGTAGTGCATCGAAATCTCGCCGCCTTCAAACACCCCCGTGTCCACGCGCACACCGCATGCGGCGCTGGGCTCGCCCTGCGCCAAGTCGGCCACCGGGGGGGCAAACCGCCGCAGGCGCCCGGTGCTGGGCAGAAAGTTGCGAAAGGGGTCTTCGGCATTGATGCGGCACTCCATGGCCCAGCCTCGCCGCTGAACCTGCGCTTGCTCAATGGCCAGGGGCTCACCGGCGGCCACCCGAATCATTTGTTCAACCAAATCCAGCCCGGTGATGCACTCGGTTACCGGGTGCTCCACCTGCAGGCGGGTATTCATCTCCAAAAAATAAAAGCTTTGGTCTTTGCCCACCACGAACTCCACCGTACCGGCGCTTTGGTAGCCCACGGCCTGGGCCAAGGCCACGGCCTGTGCGCCCATGGCTTGACGGGTGGCGTCGGTAATGAACGGCGAAGGCGCCTCCTCAATGACTTTTTGGTGACGCCGCTGAATCGAGCACTCGCGCTCGTTGAGGTGAATCATGTGCCCGTGGGCATCGCCCAGCACCTGAATTTCAATGTGGCGCGGCTCTTGCACAAATTTTTCAATAAACACGCGGTCGTCGCCAAAGCTGTTGCGCGCCTCGTTGCGGCAGGCGGTAAAACCCTCGTTGGCCTCTTGGTCGGTGTAGGCCACGCGCAACCCTTTGCCACCGCCGCCGGCGGAGGCTTTGATCATCACCGGGTACCCAATGTCGCGCGCAATCGCCACGGCGCGCGCGGCGTCTTCGATCGGTTCGTTGTAACCCGGAATGGTGTTAACCCCGGCTTGCTGGGCCAGTTTTTTGGACGCAATTTTGTCGCCCATGGCGGCAATGGCCGCGTGCTTGGGGCCAATAAACACCAAGCCCTGATCTTCAACCGCTTGGGCAAACGCCTCGTTCTCGGACAAAAAACCGTAGCCCGGATGCACCGCCTCGGCACCGGTTTGCTGGCACGCCTCTAGGATGCGCTCGACGCGTAAATACGATTCGCGCGAGGCCGCCCCGCCAATGTGCACCGCCCCGTCGGCCATTTTGACGTGGCGCGCCTCACGGTCGGCGTCTGAGTACACCGCCACGGTGGCAATGCCCATGCGGCGCGCCGTGGCCATGACACGGCATGCGATTTCGCCTCGGTTGGCAACCAGAATTTTTTTAAACATTGCAAGGGCTCGCTGTGGGTTAGAGCGGAATGTTGCCGTGTTTGCGCCACGGATTCTCGAGTTTTTTGTTTTTTAGCATCACCAAACTGCGGCAAATTCGCTGCCTTGTTTCGTGCGGCAAAATCACATCGTCAATGTAGCCACGGGCGCCCGCCACAAAGGGGTTGGCAAAGCGCTGTTTGTACTCGGCCTCGCGCGCGGCAAGTTTGTCGGGGTCGTTTTTATCTTGGCGAAAAATAATTTCCACCGCTCC
>JALRBF010000180.1 GCA_023262365.1 Burkholderiaceae bacterium | reverse complement strand
AATGACACCCTGCACCACGCCTTCAACGATACCCAGATCGACACCCTGGCCCTGGTCCACGCCCAGGCCCACCATGCCCCCAACCGCCGCGCTGCGCTGCGCGGTGCGCTGGGGGTCGGTTTTGCGGCGGCCGTGTTGCCGGTGATGGCACAAAGCACCATTCGCACCAGCAGCGAGGGGTTGGATTCGGGCGAAATCACCGTCGTCTCAGACGGCGACGACATTCCCGTATTTTTTGCCCGTCCCCAAGGTAAAACCGGCGTGCCCGTGGTGCTGGTGGTGAGCGAAATTTTTGGCGTACACGAGCACATTGCCGACGTGTGCCGCCGTTTGGCCAAGCAGGGCTACCTGGCCTTGGCGCCCGAGCCATTCATTCGCCATGGCGACGCGCAAGGCTTTGCCCAAATCGCCACACTGATCAAAGAGGTGGTCTCTAAGGTGCCCGACGCCCAATTTATGCGCGATCTGGACGCCTGTGTGGCCTGGGCCCAGGCCAACGGCGGGGACACCCAGCGCCTGGGCATTACAGGTTTTTGCTGGGGCGGACGCCAAGTGTGGCTGTATGCGGCGCATCAGCCCAAGGTGCGTGCCGGTGTGGCATGGTACGGCCGCTTGGTGGGGCAGGCCACGCCCAATACGCCCAAGCAGCCGTTGGACGTGGCCGCGCAGATGAAGGGCCCGGTGCTGGGCCTTTACGGCGGGGCCGACACCGGTATTCCACTTGACACGGTGGATAAGATGAAGCAAGCGCTGGCGCAGGCGGGACAGGCGGGTAACCGCGCCGCGGCCGAGTCGGCTTTTGTGGTGTACCCCGAGGCGCCGCACGCCTTTCACGCCGATTACCGGGGCAGCTACCGCGCCGAGGCGGCCAAAGATGGGTGGCGCCGGGCGCTGGCCTGGTTCGCCCAGCACGGCGTGGCGTAACGCGCGGCGGGTCGCTTGCCCGCGTTGAAAGGGAGACAGACATGTTGTGGGTGTGGATTACGCTTGGCGCGTTGTGCGCTGGGGTGCTAAGCGTGTGGCTGGCCGCTGGCCTGGCGTGGGGCGTGATGGCGCGCTTTAACCGAGACATGCTCAGCTTTGCTGCGGGCACGTTGCTGGCCACGGCGTTTTTAAATTTGCTGCCCGAGGCGCTGGAGATGCAGTCGCACGTTGAGGATTTGATGGCGTGGTTGCTGGGGGGCTTGGTGGTGTTTTTTTTGCTGGACAAAGTGCAGCTTTACCACCATGGGCACGAGCACGGACACGGGCAAGACAACGACCCCGGCCATGCCCACCACCATTTGCATCACCATGCGCACCACCATGAGGGCAAAGGCAGTTGGGCGGTGCTGTTTGGCGATGGGCTGCATGCATTTGGCGACGGCGCGCTGATTGCCTCGGCCTTTGTGGCCGACACCACCCTGGGCTGGCTGACCACGCTGGCGGTGATGGTGCACGAAATTCCGCACCACATGGGCGACTTGGCGGTGGTGCGGCAAGCCTCGCGCTCGGTGCGCTCGGCGGTGTTCAAGGTTAGTTTGGCCGGCGGCAGCACGCTGCTGGGGGCTTGGCTGGCGTACGGCTTGCTGTTGCGGTTTGACGAGGTGTTGCCGCACCTACTGGTGTTGGCCGCCAGCAGTTTTATTTACGTGGCGTTGGCCGACTTAATTCCGCAACTGCAGCGCCAACTCAGCTTAAAACAAACCGCGCAACAAGTGGCTTGGCTGGGGTTTGGGGTGGCGCTGATTGCCGTGGCCGCAAGCCTTGCACACGGCCACTAAGGCCGCAGGCTCAGCCCGGCGCGTCGCCGGTGGCGCAGGGCGCGTCGGGTTGGCGGCACCATTCGCTCCAGCTGCCAGCAAACAAACCGCCATGGCGCAGGCCGGCCAGCTCCATAGCCAGCAGGTTGGGCACCGCACTGACGCCGCTGCCGCACATCAGCACCACCGCGTCGGTGGCGCCTTCGCCAAGTAGGGCGTGCCATTCCGTGCGCAGGGTGGCCGCGTCTTTGAACCGACCCTGATCGTTGAAATTTTGGTCAAACGGCCGGTTCAGCGCGCCGGGCACGTGCCCGGCCACCGGGTCCAGCGGCTCGGTGTCGCCGCGGTAGCGTGCCGCG
>JALRBF010000243.1 GCA_023262365.1 Burkholderiaceae bacterium | reverse complement strand
TCAAGCGCTCGGGTAGTTGTTATGCCGTGATGATTATTGATATCGACCATTTCAAGGAGGTCAATGACAATTACGGCCACGCCGCCGGTGACCAGGTTCTGCGGCAGGTTGCCGGTGCGCTGGCCGGTGCCGACAACGTCTACGATGCTGCTGATTTTTGCCGAAATGATTGGCGGCGAACTCAACCCCCAAACCGGCGAGCGCGCAGGCGGCCTGCAAGTCAACGCCCAAGCCATGCAAGCGGCCGTGCAACGCGGCTACGCCACGGCCACCGATTTGGCCGACTACCTGGTCAAGCGCGGCATGCCGTTTCGCGACGCGCACGAGGTGGTGGCGCACGCGGTCAAGGCCGCGCAAACCTTGGGCGTGGATTTGGCCGAGCTCAGCCTAGCGCAACTGCAACAACTCGCCCCCAGTGTGCAAGCCGACGTGCAACAAGCCCTTACCGCCATCGGCGCCATGCAAGCGCGCCAAACCACCGGCGGTACCGCGCCCGAGCAAGTCCGACTGCAACTCACACGCCACCTGCAACGGCTCAACGGCCAATAAAGGCAGCACCTCTTTTCATTCACACCCAGCCACTCCCATGCCCACCATTACCCACATCGAGGAATTGCGGCTCTTAGCCAAGCGGCGCGTGCCACGCATGTTTTACGACTACGCCGACTCGGGCAGCTGGAGCGAAAGCACCTACCGCGCCAACAGCGAAGACTTTCAGGGTATTCAATTTAGGCAGCGTGTGGCCGTGAACATGGAAGGCCGCACCACCGCCAGCCAAATGATTGGCCAAGACGTGGCCATGCCCGTGGCCCTTGCTCCCACGGGCCTCACCGGCATGCAGCACGCCGATGGCGAAATATTGGCCGCGCGTGCCGCCAAGGCCTTTGGCGTGCCGTTTACGCTGTCAACCATGAGCATTTGCTCCATCGAAGACGTGGCCCAGGGCACCGGCGGGCATCCGTTTTGGTTTCAGCTTTACGTGATGCGCGACCGCGACTTTATTGAGCGCTTAATTGATCGCGCCAAAGCCGCTGGCTGCAGCGCGCTGGTGCTGACGCTGGACCTGCAAATATTAGGGCAGCGCCACAAAGACATCAAAAACGGCCTGTCCGCTCCGCCCAAACCCACCTTGGCCAACCTGGTCAACCTATGCACCAAACCGCGCTGGTGCCTAGGCATGCTGGGCACCCCCAGGCGCCAGTTTGGCAACATCGTGGGGCACGTTAAAGGCGTTGAAGACATGAGCAGCTTGGGCGAGTGGACGGCGCAACAATTTGACCCGCGTCTGAACTGGAACGACGTGCAATGGATTAAAAAGCGCTGGGGCGGCAAACTGATTCTCAAGGGCATTCAAGACCCCGAAGACGCGCGCTTGGCGGTTGACGCCGGGGCCGACGCGCTGATCGTCTCCAACCACGGCGGCCGCCAACTCGACGGGGCACAAAGCAGCATCGAGGCCTTGCCCGGCGTGGTCGCGGCGGTTGGGCGCGACATTGAAGTGCACATGGACGGCGGCATACGCAGCGGCCAAGACGTACTCAAGGCCCTGGCACTGGGCGCCCAAGGCACCTACATTGGTCGCGCCTTTTTGTACGGCTTGGGGGCCATGGGGCAAGCCGGCGTCAGCAAGGCGCTGCAAATCATTCACAAAGAACTCGATTTGTCCATGGCGTTTTGTGGCCGCACCCGCGTGGCCGACGTGGACAGCAGCATCTTGCTGCCTGGGACCTTTCCCACCGCCTAAGCATGGCAACCCAGGGCACGCCGCCGCCATCGCCGCCGCGCCGCATTGCCCACTTAGACATGGACGCGTTTTACGCGTCGGTGGAGTTGCTGCGCTACCCCCAACTGCGCGACCTGCCGGTGGTGGTGGGCGGGCGTCGCGTGGCCGCGCCCGAGGCCACTGGTAGCCCGGCACAGTGGCCGCTGCACGCCTTTGCGCGCCTGCGTCATTACACCGGGCGTGGCGTGGTCACCACCGCCAGCTACGCCGCACGCGCCCACGGCGTGGGTTCGGCCATGCCACTGATGCAGGCCGCGCGACTATGCCCCGACGCCATTTTGTTGCCCGCTGACTTTGACGAATACCGGCGCTGGTCACGCGCCTTTAAAGCCATTGCCCAAGAGGTGGCCCCGTGCATGGAAGACCGTGGCATTGACGAGGTGTACCTTGACTTCACCCATGTGCCGGGCGGGCAGCGCGATGGCGGACGCGCCATGGCACGACTGATTCAACGCGCCATTGCCGAGCAAACCGGCTTAAGCTGCTCGCTGGGCGTGGCGCCCAACAAACTGCTGGCCAAAATGGCCAGCGACATGCAAAAGCCCGGCGGCATCACCGTATTGCAACCGCACGACTTGCGCACCCACGTGTGGCCCATGCCGTGCCGCAAGGTGCACGGCATAGGGCCCAAGGCCAGCGAACGCTTGCAGCAGCACGGCATTCACACCATTGGTGAGCTCGCCGCGCAGCCGCTGCCGTGGCTACGCGCCGAGTTTGGCGCCAGCCACGGCCAATGGCTGCACGACGCCGCCTGGGGCCGCGACGACCGCCCCGTACAAACCCACAGCGAGCCGGTATCGATGAGCCGCGAAACCACGTTTGAAGAAGACCTGCATCCGCGCCACCACAAGGCCGCACTGGGCGAACACCTTGACCGTTTGTGCCACCAACTGGCCCTTGACCTGCAGCGCAAAGGCTACGTGGGTAAAACCATTGGCATCAAACTGCGCTATCGCAATTTTGAGGTGATCACCCGCGACCAAACCCTCGCGCAACCCGTGGCGGCGGCCGGTGCCATTCGGCACGCCGCCACCCAGTGCCTGCGCCGCGCCGACCTTAGCCGCAGCCTACGTTTGCTGGGTGTGCGCGTGGCCAACTTGCAGCGCCCCACCGACGCGGCCCAACCCAACCCCAACTTGGCGCTGTTTTAGCGCACCCGGGCTAAGCGCGCACCGGCGCACCCCGGTAGGGGGACCTGCGGGCGCTAGGGCCTGGCTTGGCGACGAAACACCAAGGTGTCGTCGTCGCTGGCGTGTGGCACAAAGGCGTAGCCTTCGAGGTTAAAGCCCTGCAAGCCAGCCACGGTGGTGATTTTTTTGGTTACGGCAAAGCGCACCATCAGGCCGCGCGCGCGCTTGGCCAAAAAGCTAATCACCTTGTACTTGCCGCCCTTAAAGTCTTCAAACACGCACTGCACCACCCGCGCGCGCAACGCCTTACGGTCCACCGCCTTAAAGTACTCTTGCGAGGCCAGGTTCACCACCACTGGCTTGGCCTCGTTGGCCTGCCGCTCGTTGAGGTGTTTGGCAATCGCGTCACCCCAAAACCGATACAGGTTGCGCCCCTGCCCATTGGCCAAGGCGGTGCCCATCTCCAGCCGGTAGGGCTGCATCCAGTCAAGCGGCGCCAGTACGCCGTACAAACCGCTCAAAATGGCCACGTGCTGCTGGGCCCACTGCAATTGGCCAGTGCTTAGGCTCTTGGCGTCTAGGCCCTCGTACACGTCGCCATTAAAGGCCAGCACCGCCGGGCGCGAATTGGTGGGCCCAAAGCGCGGCGACCACTTGGCAAAACGCTGGTGGTTGAGCGTGGCAATGGCCTCACTGACGCCAAACAGTTGCCCCAACTCGGTGCTGGAATGCTGGCGCAACACCTCCACCAGCTGCGCGGACTGCGCCACAAACGCCGGCTTGCTGGGCTTGATTGCAGCTGGTGTTGGGCTGTCAAAGTCCAGCGTTTTGGCGGGCGACAAAACAAACAGCATGCGGCGCGGCTCCCGTCACAAAAGGCAAAAGCCCAAGCTTAGCGCAAATCACCGGCCAGACTGGCCAGGGTTTCGGCGCCAATTTGCACATGCGCAGGGTAGTGGGTGTGATCGCAGCCGAGTTTAACGGCCGCGCCGGCGCGCACCGCCTCGCGCATGGCCGCGTCAAACTCAAACCGCACAAAGTGCACCGACGAGGTTTTTTCGTCGTTTTCCCGGTCCAGGTCTTCGTCGGCAATGGCGTACACGCGGGGGTAGCCCTCCACTTCCACAAACATGTGGTCTTCCACACCAATCAGGCGGGCCAGCTCACGCTTGCGCTCGTGAATGTCGGTGTACTCAATCAGCATGGTGGCCTTCCAGTTGCTGCCCTCCGGCACCAAGGG
>JALRBF010000128.1 GCA_023262365.1 Burkholderiaceae bacterium | reverse complement strand
AAGCGTTCTTATGATGAAATAATCTTAAAAGTTAAACCTGATATGGTTTTAAGTGAAGATAATTTAGGTAATCAGCTTAATAAAAGAATGGTTGGCATTAAACTTGGTGCTTATAATGATGAAATTAATCATATTAAACTGGGTCCAGCCCAAGCAATTTATCATGCAGCTTATGAAGTTTATTATGTAAGCATTTCTTCATTAAAATATATTGGTGGCATGATTGCTGGCAAAGCGGATACTTCGCAATTAGGTGGACCTATAAGAATTGCAAAAATTTCAGGACAAGTTGCAGATGTTGGTATTTTAGCTTTTATTAGTATGATGGCTTATATTTCTATAAGTCTTGGTTTAATTAACTTGTTTCCTATTCCAATGTTAGATGGTGGACTCGGCGAGGTTTTTGGCGTGATCGCCAATGCGCTCAACCGCCTTGGCCACAAACAACATGTCAATCGCACCCGTGATGGCCCGGGTGTCTTCAAGCACGTAGGTCAGCAATTTGCGTACAAAGCCTTCGTACTCGCGGTCAATCAAGTCGTCTTCTTTCAAAATGGTCAGCGCCATGTGCTCGTCAAGCCGGGCAAACGCATCGAGCGACTTGTGCAGCAGCATCGAGGCCATTTCAGCAGCGGTGCGCAATTCAATGCGCGGCACGCGGTTCAATTCGGGGCGGTCGGCCAGCAGCTTAACCATGCGGCAAATTCGCGCAATTTCGTCTCCGGCACGCTCCAGGTTGCTCGTCATGCGCGACATGGCAATGAGCAAACGCAAATCGCGCGCCGTCGGCTGGCGCCGTCCAATCACCGACGAGATGTCGTGGTCAATCTCCAACTCCAGCTGATTGATGAGCTTTTCATCGCTGAGCACACCGTCCGCAATGGTCGCATCAAGCGACACGAAGGCCTCGATACCCTGCTGCAGCTGGGCCTCGACCATGCCGCCCATCTCCATCAAACGCGTGGAGATGGCGTTGAGCTCCACGTCAAACTGTGTCGAAATGTGTTTGTCACCCATGTCAACCAAACCTTCCAGTGATGTAGTCTTCGGTCTCGGTGCGCTTTGGCTTGAAGAAAATCTGCTCGGTGGCCCCAAACTCTACCAGTTCGCCCAAATACATGTAAGCGGTGTAGTCCGACACCCGGGCCGCCTGCTGCATGTTGTGCGTCACGATGGCAATGGTGTAATCGCGCTTGAGTTCATTGACCAACTCCTCCACCTTGGCCGTGGAGATCGGGTCAAGCGCCGAGGTGGGCTCGTCAAGCAACAGCACATCGGGCTTAACCGCCACGCTGCGCGCAATGCACAGGCGCTGCTGCTGACCGCCAGACAACGACAAGCCGCTTTGGTTGAGTTTGTCTTTAACCTCATCCCATAGCGCGGCTTTGCGCAGCGACCACTCCACCCGGTCGTCCATTGCACTCGTTGAGAGCCGCTCGTACAAGCGCACGCCAAAGGCGATGTTGTCGTAAATCGTCATGGGAAACGGCGTGGGTTTTTGAAACACCATGCCCACCCGGGCGCGCAACAGGTTCAGGTCTTGCTTGGGGTCAAGAATGTTTTGTCCGTAGAGCCGAATTTCGCCCTTGGCCTCTTGCCCGGGGTACAACGAATACATGCGGTTAAAGGTGCGCAGCAAGGTGGACTTGCCACAACCCGAGGGGCCAATAAACGCCGTGACACGGCGCTCGGCAATGTCTAGGTTAATGTCCTTGAGACCTTGAAACGTCCCGTAAAAAAAGTTCAGGTCACGCACCGAAATGGCCGGCGCGGACGGGTTGGCTGAAACGGCTTGCTGATTCATGGACCGCCCTTAATTTTTGTCTCTAAACCACACCCGCGCCACCACATTGAGTGCCAGCACCGCCAGTGTGACCAATAATGCCCCGCCCCAGGCCAGCGCAATCCAATCCTCGTAGGGGCTCATGGCAAAGTTAAATATCACCACCGGCAAGCTGGCCATGGGCCGGGCCATGTCAAAGTTGGTGAACTGGTTGCTCAACGCGGTAAAGAGCAGCGGCGCGGTCTCACCACTGACCCGAGCCACCGCCAGCAAAATCCCGGTCACGATGCCGCTGCGCGCCGCGCGCACCACCACCGCGGTGGACACTTTCCACTGCGGTGCGCCCAGGGCAACCGCCGCCTCGCGCAGCGTGGCCGGCACCAGTTGCAGCATGTTCTCGGTGGTACGCACCACCACGGGCAGCGCAATCAAAGCCAAGGCAACCGACCCAGCCCAACCCGAAAAACGCCCGGTGGTGGCCACCAGCAAGGCATAAACAAACAAGCCAATCACAATCGAAGGTGCCGAGAGCATGATGTCGGTGACGAACCGCGTAAGCGAGGCAAAGCGGCTGTTGCGCCCGTATTCGTTTAGGTACACACCGGCGCAAATACCCACCGGCGTAACCACCAGCGTGCACGCGCCCACCATCAGCAGTGAGCCGATGATGGCGTTGTACAACCCCCCACCCTCGGAGCCCGGGGCCGCCGTGGGCTGGGTTAACAAGTCCCAGCTGAACGCACCCAGGCCCTTGGAGACCAACACCGCCAGTATCCAAAGCAAACCGAATAAGCCCACCGCCATGGCCACCATGGAGAGCAAAATCCCCACTCGATTACGGCGCAACCGCTTTTGATAAATGCGCAGCACCGCGGGGTCAAAGGCGCGGCTCATGCGCGCCTCCCGCGCTGCTCACGGGCCAACCGCAACAACATCAGTTTGGCTATTGATAGCACCACGAAGGTAATAACAAACAGCAGCAAACCCAAGGCAAACAACGAGGCCACGTGCAGCGCAGAGTCGGCTTCGGCAAACTCGTTGGCCAAACTCGACGCAATCGAGTTGCCCATGCTGTAAAACGACGTGGCCAGCCGCTGCGCGTTGCCAATGACAAAGGTTACGGCCATGGTTTCGCCCAGCGCCCGGCCCAGCCCTAACATAATGCCGCCAATCACGCCAGCGCGGGTGTAGGGCAAAACGATTTGCGTCACCACCTCCCAGGTGGTGCAACCCAAGCCGTAGGCAGATTCTTTGAGCACACTGGGAACAATTTCAAACACATCGCGCATCACCGAGGCGATGAAGGGCAAGATCATGACCGCCAGAATCAAACCTGCCGTAAGAATGCCCAAGCCGTTTTGCGGCCCAGAGAACAGTTGCCCAATCAGAGGCAGCACACCGAACACCGAGGTGAGGGCCGGCTGGCCATAGTCGGCAAACAGCGGCGCAAAAATAAACAAGCCAAACATGCCGTAAATAATGGACGGTACGCCAGCGAGCAGCTCAATGCACACCCCCAGGGGGCGGCGCAACCAAAGCGGACAGGTTTCAGTTAAAAACAACGCGATGCCAAAACTCAGCGGCACGGCAATCACCAGCGCAATTGCCGAGGTCGCCAGCGTGCCGACAATGGCCAGCAACGCGCCAAAACGGTCGTCGATGATGTCCCATTCGTCGCTGACGAGGAAGCCCAAACCAAACGCGTCAAAAGCCGGCCAGGCGCGGATTGCCAGCGAGATCAAAATGCCCACCAAGGCCAGCAGCACCAGCAACGCAAAGGTGCCGGTGAGCTTTTCAAATGCCAAGTCTTGCAGCCGGGCGCGCCGCGTGGAGCGCGCGCGGGCAGCCACCGAGTCGGCAAGGGCGGGGGGGGTAAGCGGCATAAATTTCGACTTTACCGGGGCTGTGTGACTGTTTTATGACAACGAGAAAAATCCGCGCTACCCCAGGGTACGCGCTAAGTCTCGGGCCCAGCGTGCCGCTACCTCACCGCTGGCGGCCTCCACCATGATGCGCAGCACCGGCTCGGTGCCGCTGGCTCGTACCAGCACACGGCCTTGTCCGCGCAGGGCGTCTTGGGCTTGGCCTAGGGCTTGCTGAAAGCGCGCATGGCTTGGCCACTGCTGGGCCTCTCCGCGCAGCACCACGTTCTCCAAATGCTGCGGGTAAAGCGTGAGGCCCTGCAGCAACTGCGCCAGGCTTTTGCCCTGGCGCCGCATGGCGTGCAGCACCTGTAAGGCGCTGACCAAGCCATCGCCCGTGCTGTGTTTGTCCAGCATCAGCATATGCCCCGAGCCCTCGGCCCCCAACACCCAGCCGCGCTGGTGCAAGGCCTCAAGCACATACCGGTCGCCCACGGCGGCGCGGTGTAACGCCACGCCGTGGCGCGCCAAGGCGTCTTCAACCGCCTGATTGGTCATGAGCGTACCCACCACCCCGGGCACCGCCTCGCCCATGGCCAGGCGGTCCATGACCAAGGCGTACAGCAGCGCGTCGCCGTTTACCGTTTGGCCCGATGCGGTCACCATTTGCAACCGGTCGGCGTCGCCGTCCAGCGCCACGCCCACATCGGCCTGGTGTTGCCGCACCGCGTCTTGGGCGGCCTGCATGTGGGTGGCGCCCACGCCGTCGTTGATGTTGCTGCCGTCGGGCTGGCAACCCATGGCGTGCACCGTGGCGCCCAGCTCTTGCAGCAGCGTTGGGGCAATGGCGTAGGCGGCCCCGTGGGCCGCGTCCACCACCACGCGCAGGCCGCGCAAGTCGTGCTCGGTGCCCCAGGTGCTTTTGCAAAACTCGATGTAGCGCCCCGCGGCATCGTCGAGCCGACGCGTTTTGCCCAACCCGTCCGAGGCAGCCCATGCCGGTGGCCGCTGCAACTGGGCCTCAACCTCAAGTTCCCAGGCGTCGGGCAGTTTGCTGCCATCGTTGCCAAAAAACTTGATGCCGTTGTCCGGGTGCGGGTTGTGGCTGGCGCTGATGACGACCCCCAGGTCGGCACGCTGGGCGCGCGTAAGGTAAGCCACCGCCGGCGTGGGCACCGGGCCCAGCAGCAACACATCGACCCCGGCCGAGTTCAACCCCGATTCAAGCGCGCTCTCAAACATGTAGCCCGAGCGGCGGGTGTCTTTGCCAATCAACACAAGTGGCTGCTCGCGCCGTTGGCGCAACACCTGCCCCACGGCGTGGCCCAGGCGCAGCGCAAAGTCTGGGGTCATGGGCGCCACACCCACGCGCCCGCGGATGCCGTCGGTGCCAAAGTAAACGCGGCTCATGCGCGCATTATGCGTTGGCCGCTGCCGCCTGCACCGCTTGCCACACCCGCAGCGCATCCACCGTGGCTTGCACGTCGTGCACACGCACCACCACTGCCCCGCGCTGCACCGCCAGCAAGGCCGCGGCCACGCTGGCGGCTTGGCGCGCCTGCACCGGCTGGCCGGTGATGTGCCCCAGCGTGGACTTGCGCGACCAACCGGCCAGCAAAGGGTAGCCCAAGGCTTCAAGCGCCGCCTGTTGCGCCAGCAGGGTAAGGTTTTGCGCCGGGGTTTTGCCAAAGCCAATGCCGGGGTCGAGCACCACGCGTGCCGGCGCCACCCCTGCGGCTTGCAACGCATTCACCCGCGTCCGCAAAAACGCCTGTACCGCGGGCAGCACCGGGTCGGGCATGGGTGAAACCTGCATGGTTTGCGGGTCGCCATGCATGTGCATCAGACACACCCCGCAACTGCCGTGCGCGGCCACCACGGTCAGGCCATCGCCCTGCCCGGGGGCGCGCCAGCGCAGTGCCCATACGTCGTTGATGATGTCCGCGCCAGCATCCAGTGCCCGCTGCATGATTTCGGGCTTGTAGGTATCCACCGACACGGGCACCTGCCACTGCACCGCCTCGCGCAGCACCGGCTGCAGCCTCTGCCACTCCACCTCCGTGGGCACCGGCTGCGCCCCAGGGCGGGTGGACTCGGCCCCCAAGTCCAGCACGTCGGCGCCTGCCTTGAGTTGCGCTTGCGCCATGTGTAGCGCCTGCCCCGGGTCGGCGTGCACGGCAAACGAGTCGGGGGTAAGGTTGACCACGGCCATGACCAACGGCTGCCGCAGCGACAAAACAAAACGCCCCGCTTGCCAGCTTGGGGCTGGAGCGAGGCGCTTCAAGGCAACGTGGCCTGGGGTGGGGCTTAGGCGGCGTTGGGCGAGGGCTCGGCCGGGCCCACCGCGGCCCCGCCGCCGTCACCGTCTGACTTGGGGCTAGAGGCCGGTGGGTCTTTGGGGGCACGGGGCTCACGACCAGCCATGATGTCGTCGATTTGCTCCATGTCGATGGTTTCCCACTCCAGCAGGGCCTTGGCCATGGCGTGCATCTTGTCGGCGTGGGCTTCAATCAGCCCACGCGCCAGCGCGTACTGCTCGTCAATGATGCGTCGCACCTCGGCATCCACTTTTTGCATGGTCTGCTCAGAGATGTTGGTGGTTTTGGTGACCGAGCGGCCCAAGAACACCTCGCCTTCGTTTTCGGCGTACACCATGGGGCCCAAGGCATCGGACATACCGTAGCGCATGACCATGTCGCGGGCGATGTGGGTGGCGCGCTCAAAGTCGTTGCTGGCACCAGTGGTCATTTGATCCATGAACACTTCTTCGGCAATGCGCCCACCAAACAGCATGGCGATTTGGTTGAGCATGTATTCACGGTCGTAGCTGTAGCGATCACGCTCGGGCAAGCTCATGGTCACACCCAGGGCCCGGCCACGCGGAATGATCGTGACTTTGTGCACCGGGTCGCACTTGGGCAGCAGTTTGCCAATGATGGCGTGCCCCGACTCGTGGTACGCGGTGTTGCGCCGCTCGTCTTCGGGCATCACCATGCTGCGCCGCTCGGGGCCCATCAAAATTTTGTCTTTGGCTTTTTCAAAGTCCTGCATTTCAACCACGCGCGCGGCGCGGCGTGCGGCCATGAGCGCGGCTTCGTTACACAGGTTCGCCAAGTCGGCACCCGACATACCGGGCGTACCCCGGGCGATCACGCCGGCGTCCACGTCGTTGCCCGCCGGCACCTTGCGCATGTGGACATTAAGAATTTGCTCACGCCCACGAATGTCGGGCAGTTGCACGTACACCTGACGGTCAAAGCGCCCAGGACGCAACAACGCACCGTCCAAAATGTCTGGGCGGTTGGTCGCGGCAATCACGATCACACCCAAGTTGGTGTCAAAGCCGTCCATTTCAACCAGCATTTGGTTGAGGGTTTGCTCGCGCTCGTCGTTGCCTCCGCCAAGGCCGGCGCCACGCTGCCGGCCTACGGCATCAATTTCGTCAATAAAAATGATGCAAGGCGCGTTTTTCTTGGCTTGCTCAAACATGTCGCGCACACGGGCTGCACCCACGCCGACAAACATTTCAACAAAGTCCGAGCCTGAAATACTAAAAAATGGTACTTTGGCCTCACCGGCAATGCCTTTGGCCAGCAAGGTTTTGCCTGTGCCCGGCGGCCCCACCAGCAGCAAGCCACGCGGGATGCGTCCGCCGAGTTTTTGAAACCGCTGCGGGTCTTTAAGAAAGTCAACCACCTCTTTGGTTTCTTCTTTGGCCTCGTCG
>JALRBF010000161.1 GCA_023262365.1 Burkholderiaceae bacterium | reverse complement strand
CCCGAAGCACCCGCCGAGCCCGAGGCGCAACAGGCCCCACCATCTCCCAGCCAACCCACCGACCCCGAGACCAACACCGACAACGAACCCGGCCAAACGGGCCCACCCGAGGCGCTGCCACCGCAAGTATTGGCCGCAGCGCAGGCGGCGATTCCGCCCGGGCTGCTGGCCATGCTGCAACAAGGCATGCTGCGCGGCGTGGCTGCAGGCAGCGCACGGCAGCAACCAACCAGCGGCGCCGGCGGGCGTGGCCGGCCTGTGGGTGCACGCCGTGGCACACCCCACGCCAAGGCCCGGCTGCACGTGCTCGAGACCTTACGCGCCGCGGCGCCGTGGCAAACCCTAAGACGACGAGAAGCGGGTGACACCGCACGCGGCCTGCACGTGCTGCGTGACGACCTGCGCGTGTGGCGCCACAAGCCCCGCGGCCAAACCACCACGGTGTTTGTGGTGGACGCCTCGGGCTCGGCTGCGCTGCACCGCTTGGCCGAGGCCAAGGGCGCGGTGGAACTGCTGCTGGCCGCGTGCTACGTGCGCCGCGACCGCGTGGCGCTGCTGGCCTTTGGCGGCGCCAGCGCACAAACCTTGCTGCCCCCAACCCGCGCGCTGGCGCGCGCCAAACGCAGCTTGGCCGCCCTACCCGGTGGCGGCGGCACGCCCTTGGCCAGCGCCATCGAGCACGCGCAAGCCGTGGCCACCGCCATACGGCGCGAGCAACAACGCCCAGTGGTGGTGATGCTGACCGATGGCCGCGCCAATGTGGCCCGCGACGGCAGCCCTGGGCGCGAACAAGCCAGCGCCGACGCCCTGGCCGCCGCACGCGCCTTTGCCATGGACGGAGTGGCCGTGCTGTGGCTGGACACCGCCGTACGCCCCCAAGCCGACGCCGTCCAACTGGCCGCAGCCATGGGCGCGCGCTACCTGCCCATGCCGCACGCCACCGCCGAGCGCATGGCGGAAGCCGTGCAACAAGCCAGCGCCTAGGCGGCCATGCACGAGGCTGCTGCTCCGCCCCACTGGCGCACCGAGGGCCCCACCTGGCCAAACCACGCGCGCAGCCGCTTTGTGGCTGCAGGCGGCATGGCCTGGCACGTGCAGCACTGGCCCGCGCCCAATCCGCCCGCGTCCAATCCGCCCACACCAACGCGCGTGTTGCTGCTGCACGGCACCGGCGGCAGCACCCACTGCTGGCGCGGCGTGGCGCCGTGGTTGGCGCAACACGCCGAGGTGGTGGCGCTGGACTTACCCGGTCACGGCTTTAGCGCGGCACCGGCTGACCCACAAGGCATGGGCCTGCACGGCATGGCGCGGGGTGTGGCCGCGCTGCTGGCAGAATGGCCTTACACGCCCGACATGGTGGTGGGCCACTCGGCCGGCTGCGCCGTGGCGGTGCGCATGGCGCTAAACGGGCAACTGCCCAACACCCGGATGCTGGTGGGCATTGGCGCGGCGCTGCTGCCCTGGCAAGGGTTGCCGGGCAAATGGTTTGGCCCATTGGCGCGCAGCCTGGCCAGCCTGGGGCCGGTGCCCAAATGGTTTGCGGGTTGGGCCAACAAGCCCGCCGTGCTGCAAAGCCTGGTGGACAGCACCGGCTCGACTTTGAGCGACGAATCGTTGGCCTTGTGGCAGCGGCTGGTGGCAAGGCCCGAGCACGCGCAAGCCACGCTGCGCATGATGGCCGAGTGGGACTTGCCCGCCCTGCAACAAGACCTGCCCCACCTGGCCACGCCGCTGTGTTTGCTGCACGGCAGCCGCGACACCACCGTGCGCCCCAGCCAGTCGCAACAAGCGGCGCAACACCTGGCACCGGCGATGCGCGCGGGCGTGCACGAGTGGCCCACGCTGGGGCACTTGGCACCCGAAGAGGCGCCCGAGCAAGTGGCGCAAAGCCTATGGCACGTGTGGCAGGTATGGCAGGGGCGGCAGCACGCCAACGCGCGCGGCGCTTAGCGCGGCAGCTGGGCCAAACGTTGCTGCACGGTTTGCGCCAGCGGCGCATCGGCCGGTAGCTGCTGCAGCGCGCGCTGCCAGTGGGCTCGGGCCTGCGTGGTTTGCTTCTGCTCAAGCGCGGCCATCCCCGCCAACACCAAAGCCTGCGCGTGATCGGGGCTGAGCTCTCGAGTATCAACAGTACCAACAATGACATCTGTAGCTGTTGAGGTTGAGCCGCTGATAACAGA
>JALRBF010000078.1 GCA_023262365.1 Burkholderiaceae bacterium | reverse complement strand
ATGATCATGTTGTACGACTCGGAATCGTTTTCGGTGCTGCACGTACTCCCCAACGAGGAGGACGCCAAGCCCGAAAGCCCCAGCCTACCCCGGCTGGGTTTTGAAATCGTCGACAAACGCCACGGCAAAGAGGTGTACCTAGACGGCTCGTGGGCCGAATTGTTTCAGCAGCATTTGCACGCGTGGCAGGCCAACCACCCCACCCAAGAAGAGGTTGAGGACACCCTTGACCGCTACGCCTCACTGGCCCAAACGCCGCTCGTGTTGCATTGAAGGCCGGGGGCAAACCAAGCCCGCGCCGCGCCGCGCGTGCGGTGGGGCTTTTGGCGCGGTGGTGGGTGGTGCCTTGGTTGCTGGGCGCTTGCGCACTTAGCCCAGCCCAGCGCGCGCCGGCGCTGCCACTGTCCACCCTACCCACGCAAGGCGTGCTGCTGTTGGGCGAGCAGCACGACAACCCGCACCATCAGCACTTGCAGCAGCAAGCGGTGCAACACCTGTTGCGGCGCGGCACCCTTAACGCGTTGGCACTGGAGATGGCCCCGGCTGGGGCCAGCACACAAGGGCTGCCCGCGCATGCCACGGACGAGGCCATACAGCGCGCGCTACGCTGGTCGCAAGCCGGCTGGCCGTGGGCGCCCTACGCCGCGACCATCCGCCTGGCGGTGCGCGCGCAGGTGCCCGTGGTTGGCGCCAACTTGCCGCGCGCGGCCATCATGGCCACCATGCAAGACCCAAGCATCGACACCAGCGTGCCACCCCAGGTGTGGCAGCAACAACGCCAAGCCGTGGCCCAAGGCCATTGCGGGTTGTTGCCCGAGAGCCAGCTCGACCCCATGACCCGGGTGCAAGTGGCGCGCGACCAACGCATGGCCCGCACCCTGGCCGCGCTGTGGCGGCCCGGGCAGGTGACGGTGTTACTAACGGGCAGCGCCCACGCCAACCGCACCTTGGGTGTGCCGTTGCATGTGCCGGCGCAGGTGCCCGTCACCAGTGTGTACATGGCGCCCCAAGGCGCCGCCAGTAGCGGCTTTGACGTAACGTGGCCCGCACCTGCGGCGCCCGCGCGCGACTACTGCGCCGAGCTTAAGCGCCAGGGCATGCCCAAACGCCCCGCCGCTAGCTGATTCGGCGAATTGAGTCGGCCAGGGTTGAGACCATTTGGTCAATTTGGCCGTCTTGCACAATAAACGGCGGGGCCAACACCAGCACATCGCCAGCGCTGCGCACCAATACCCCTTGGCCAAAGCAGTCCAAAAAGATGTCGTACGCCCGCTTGCCTGCGCTGCCTGGCTCGAGTTCAACCGCGGCGGCCAGCCCCAAGCTGCGTATGCCCACCACGCCGGGCAAGTCGCGCATGGCGGCGTGCACCGCCGCGCCCAACTTTTTGCCCATCTCGCCGGCGCGGGCAAACAAGCCCTCGTCTTGGTACAACTGCAGCGTGGCCACGGCCGCGGCTGCGGCCACCGGATGCCCCGAGTAGGTGTAGCCATGAAAAAACTCGGCCACGTGCTCGGGCCCTTGCATCATGGCGTCGTAAATGGCGTCGCGGGCGATCACGCCACCCATGGGCACCACGGCGTTGGTCACGCCTTTGGCAAAGTTCAGCATGTCGGGCTGAACGCCAAAAAAATCGGCGCCAAACGCTACCCCCAAACGCCCGAATCCGGTAATGACTTCGTCAAAAATCAGCAAGATGCCGTGCTTGTCGCAGATTTGACGCAGCTTTTGCAAGTAGCCTTGAGGCGGCAGGTACCAGCCGGCGCTGCCGGCCACGGGCTCAACAATAATCGCAGCCACGTTGGACGGGTCGTGCAGCGGCAAGATGCGCTGCTCAAGTTCGGCCAGCGGGTCGTCTTGCCACACCGGCAACTCGTGGTGCAAGTAGGCATGGGCCTTGGGGTCATGGATAAAGCGCATGTGGTCCACACGCGGCAGCATTTGCGCGCCAAAGGCCTTGCGGTTGCCGCCAATGCCGCCCACGCTCATGCCGCCAAAGCCCACCCCGTGGTAGCCACGTTCGCGGCCAATAAATACCGTGCGGTGGCCCTCGCCGCGAGCACGGTGGTAGGCCAAGGCCAACTTCAGCGACGTATCGGCCGCCTCGGAGCCCGAGTTGCAAAACAACACCTTGTTGAGGTCGCCCGGGGCAAGGGCGGCAATGCGGTCGGCCGCGGCAAAGGCTTGGTCGTTGCTGACCTGAAACGCCGTGGCGTAGTCCAGCGTCTGCAGTTGGCGCGAGACCGCCTCGACGATCGGTTGACGTGCATGCCCGGCGCCCACGCACCATAGGCTGGAGATGCCATCGAGCACCTGCCGCCCGTCGTGGGTGGTGAAGTGCATGTCTTTGGCCGCCACGAACACCCGGGGATGCTTGTGAAAGTGCCGGTTCGAGGTGAACGGCAGCCACTGATGGTCCATTGAAAAATCGGTATACGCCATGGGGTTTTCCTCCGCAACATGAACCGAGGCATGCGCCGTGGGTTCGTGGGGCAATTG
This sequence comes from Burkholderiaceae bacterium, assembly GCA_023262365.1. Classification (GTDB taxonomy): domain Bacteria; phylum Pseudomonadota; class Gammaproteobacteria; order Burkholderiales; family Burkholderiaceae_C; genus RS62. The sequence goes on along the minus strand of JALRBF010000078.1, from coordinate 1,929 downwards.
TGGCACCAGACGGCGGTTTTGTGCAGGGTGAGCCAGGCCGAGCGTGCTGCCACAATACGACCCCATGGTTTCCCATCATCACATCATCACGTTGTCGTGCACCGACCGGTTGGGTTTGGTGCACGCCGTGACGGGGTTTTTGCTGGCGTACCAAGGCAACATTGAAGAGGCCGCGCAATTCAGTGACCCCGCCACGGGCTTGTTTTTTATGCGAGTGCGCTTTGCAAGCCCCACGCCACTGGCGCAGCTGCAACCGGCGTGGCAGGCCTTTGCCCGCGAGCAGGGCATGCGCGCGGCGCTGCACGACGCTAACGCGGCCATGCCCACGGCCATATGGGTGAGCCAGCAAGGGCACTGTCTTAACGACTTGCTGTTTCGCTGGCGCAGTGGGCTGCTGCCCATTGAGGTGCGCGCCGTGCTTAGTAACCACCGCGATTTTGAAGCCCTTGCCCAAAGCCACGGCGTGCCGTTTTATTACGTGCCGGTTGAGGCGGCCACCAAACCCCAGGCCGAGGCTGAGCAGTTGGCAATCTTGCAAGACTGCGGCGCCGAGTTGGTCGTGCTGGCGCGCTACATGCAAATTTTGTCGCCCACCTTGTGCCAACAGTTGGCCGGGCGGGCCATCAACATTCATCACAGTTTTTTGCCCAGCTTCAAAGGCGCCAAGCCTTACCACCAGGCCTACGATCGCGGCGTCAAACTCATTGGCGCCACCGCACACTACGTGACCGCCGATTTGGACGAGGGCCCCATCCTCGAGCAGGACGTGGCCCGCGTGGACCATGGCCACAGCGCCCAGGCGCTGACCGCGGTGGGGCGCGACACCGAAAGCCAGGTACTGGCGCGGGCCGTCAAGTGGCACAGCGAGCACCGGGTGCTGCTTGATGGCCACAAAACCGTGGTGTTTCGCTGAAATGCGTAAACTGCGCCCATGAACGCCCACACGCAACCCGAAACCGACGCCCAACGGCAAACCGAGGTGGTGCAGGCGCTCGGCCGCCACCTGCCGGCGCACGCCCTGCTGTGGCACGCCGAGAACACCGTGCCCTACGAGTGCGACGGCCTGACCGCCTACCGGCAACGGCCGCTGGTGGTGGCCCTGCCCGAGACCGAGGCCCAGGTCGCCGCGGTGCTCAAAACCTGCCATGCGTTGCAAGTGCCGGTGGTCGCGCGGGGCGCGGGCACTGGGCTGTCAGGCGGGGCGCTGCCACATGCGCGAGGCGTCACGCTGAGTTTGGCCAAGTTCAACCGGGTGCTGCGCGTGGACCCCAACAGCCAAACCGCCGTGGTGCAGTGCGGCGTGCGCAACCTGGCCATCTCTGAGGCGGCGGCCCCCCACGGCCTGTACTACGCCCCCGACCCCAGCAGCCAAATCGCCTGCACCATTGGTGGCAACGTGGCCGAAAACTCGGGTGGCGTGCACTGCCTGAAATACGGGCTTACCTTGCACAACGTGCTGCAGGTGCGAGGCTACACCGTCGAAGGCGAGCCGGTGACGATTGGTGGCTTGGCCCCCGATGCCCCGGGCTACGAGCTCATGAGCCTGGTGGTGGGCAGCGAAGGCATGCTGGCGGTAACCACCGAGGTCACCGTCAAACTGGTGCCCAAGCCGCAACTGGCGCGCTGCATCATGGCCAGCTTTAACGACGTGCGCCAAGCCGGCGAGGCGGTGGCGCAAGTGATTGCCGCGGGCATCATTCCGGCCGGGCTTGAAATGATGGACAAACCCATGACGGCAGCGGTGGAGGATTTTGTGCACGCGGGCTACGACCTGGAGGCCGCGGCCATTTTGCTGTGCGAGAGCGACGGCGCGCCCGAGGAAGTAGAAGAAGAAATCGCGCGCATGACCGAGGTGCTGCGCGCCAGCGGCGCCAGCGCCATTACCGTAAGCCAAACCGAGGCCGAGCGCTTGCGCTTTTGGAGCGGACG
>JALRBF010000163.1 GCA_023262365.1 Burkholderiaceae bacterium | reverse complement strand
GGTGGCTTGCTTGCCCACGTCAGGTTTGAAGCCGTCATCAGCGAATATCACTTCCAACGGGGTCGATCCAGCCTTACCACCCAGGTGCTCCATGGCCAAATTAACGGAGTTCTGCATGTCCTTACCAATAATGGCCGCCGGCGTGGTGAGGGTGGTGACGAACCCGATTTTGACCGGCGCAGCCGAGGCGGTGGTAACGGCCAAGGCGGCAGCCACCAGAGAGAGTTGGGAAAACTTCATGGGTGCTCCAGTTAGAAGTGGTACAAATATAGTCTCATACTATAACCATCAGGGTCCAGTTGTCTTTAGGTGCAACCCCAATGTTGCCCTAGGGTTTACCCTAGCGACGCGGTGACTTCAATTTCGAGCTTGGCTCGGTCCTCAACTAAGTCAGCCACCTCAACCAGGGTCATGGCGGCAAACTCGCGCCCCATGACCTCGCGATACACCGACCCCAGCGCGCGGCTGTTGGCCAGGTATTCGGCCTTGCTTTTGACGTACCACGTCATGCGTACCACGTGCTCGGGGCCGGCGCCGCCGCAGGCCAAGGTTTCCACAATGTTTTGCAGCGCTTGCTTGGCTTGGCCCACAAAGTCATCGGTTTGCCACTCACCTTGAGGCGTCCAGCCTACCATGCCAGCAACAAAAATAAACGGGCCATTGGCCTTAACGGCGTTGGCGTAGCCTTTGGGTGTTGGCCAGTTGGCAGGCTGCAAAACGGTTGGCATGATGGGGGTTCCTCCAAAAAAAGAGTGGGTCAATGGGGTGGAGCGCGGCGTGCCCGGCTCTTAAGACGCGGCGGCTTGGCGCAGCTTGAATCGCTGCAACTTACCGGTTTCGGTGCGCGGGAGTTGCGCCACAAACACCACCTTGCGCGGGTATTTGAAAGGGGCAATGGTCTGCTTGACGTGGTCTTGCAGCGCTTTGGCCAGTGCGTCGTTGGCCTGGGTGTTGGGCTTGAGCACCACGTGGGCGCAGACAATTTGGCCCCGTGCCTCATCGGGTAGGCCCACCACGGCGCATTCGGCCACGGCGGGGTGGGTGAGCAGCGCGTCTTCTACCTCGGGGCCGGCAATGTTGTACCCGGCCGAGATGATCATGTCGTCGTTACGCGCTTGGTAAAAAAAGTACCCATCGGCATCGCAACGCACCGAGTCGCCCGGTAAATTCCAGCCCTGCTGCACGTAATCGGTTTGGCGGGCGTCGTTGAGGTACTTGCACCCGGTGGGGCCGCGCACAGCCAAGCGTCCCACGGTGCCGGGGGGCACGGGCTGCATGTTGTCGTCCACCACCATCGCTTCGTAGCCCGGCAACACCCGGCCAATGGCGCCGTGGCGCACCTCGGCGCTGGCGCTGGAGAGGTAAATGTGAATCATCTCGGTGCCGCCGAGTCCGTCAACCATTTCTATGCCGCTGGCCTGGCGCCACGCGGTGCGGGTGGCGTCGGGTAGGGCCTCGCCGGCCGAGATGGTTTGCCGCAATGAACTTAGGTTAAAGCGCGGGGCCAGCTCGGCCATTTGGCGGTAGAACGTGGGGGCGGTGTAAATTTGCGTCGCACCAAAGCGCTGCACGGTTTGCAGCAGCGTCTCGGGGGTGTGCTTTTCAAGCAAAACGGCCGAGGCACCCCAGTGCAGCGGAAACGCCAGCAGTCCCCCCAAACCAAAGGTAAAGGCCAGCGGTGGCGTGCCACACACCACGTCGTCGGGGCCCATGGCCAGTAGGTGGCGGGGTACCAAGTCGCACATGGCCAACAGGTCGCGCTGAAAGTGCATGGTGCCCTTGGGCTTGCCGGTGGTGCCGCTGGTAAAGGCAATCAAGCACACGTCGTCACGGCCGGCCGGGTGCGCGAGCCCGGTATTGGGGTGCGCGGCCATACGCGCCTCAAGGCTGTTGCTGGCGCCG
>JALRBF010000354.1 GCA_023262365.1 Burkholderiaceae bacterium | reverse complement strand
CACGCAGCGCCCCAGCGTGGACGTGATCACGGGCCTTATCAACGCCAACAGTCCCACGCGCATTGCGTTTCAAGTAAGCAGCAAAATCGACTCGCGCACCATACTTGACCAAATGGGCGCCGAAACCCTGCTGGGCATGGGCGACATGCTTTACCTGCCCAGCGGCAGCGGCTTTGCCCAGCGCGTGCACGGGGCGTTTGTCTCAGACGACGAGGTACACCGCGTGGTGGCCTACCTTAAAACCCAAGGCGAGCCCAACTACATCGACGGCGTGCTCGAAGGCGGCACGGTTGACGGCGGCGACACCCTGGTGCCCGAGCCCGGCGGCGAAGCCGACCCCATGTACGACCAAGCCGTGGCCGTGGTACTCAAGCACCGCAAGGCCAGCATCTCGCTGGTGCAGCGCCACCTCAAAATTGGCTACAACCGCGCCGCGCGCATGCTAGAAGAAATGGAGAGCGCCGGCTTGGTTAGCGCCATGAGCGGCAGCGGCCAGCGCGAAATTTTGGTGCCCTCGGGCGGCGGCGAATCCGCATGAACGCCGCGCGCAGCCTAGCCGCGGTGTGGCTGCTGGTGGTGGCCGCGGGTGCGGCGCACGCCGGGGCCTTGCAAGCGCTGCGCGCCTTCATCGACGCCGGCGGCGAACTCTCGGGCCAGTTTGAGCAAACCGTCACCCTCAGCTCGCCTGGGGCGGTGCCACCGCGCGTCTCGCGCGGGGCGTTTTGGCTGCGTCGCCCCAACCAGTTTCGCTTTGACTACACCGCCCCGTACCGCCAAGTGGTGCTGGCCGACGGCCAAACCCTTTGGCTGCACGACCTGGATTTAAACCAAGTCACCCAGCGCAACCAAGCCGACGTGTTGGCCCAATCGCCCGTGGCGCTGCTTTCAAGCCGCCGCGCCGTTGAGGCCTTGCAGCGCGACTTTACCCTTACCGAAGCCCCGCCCGACGCCGACGGCCTGCAATGGCTGCAAGGCACACCGCGCCAGCCCAACGCCAGCGTGCGCAGCCTGCGCCTAGGCTTTGACTCGGCCAACCGGCTGCGCGCCATTGACACCACCGACGCCCTAGGCCAACGCTCGGTGATGCGGCTCACCCAGCTCAGCCGCGAGCCCGCCCCGGTGGGCTGGTTTGTGTTTACGCCCCCCGCCGGGGCCGACGTGGTACGCCAATGACCCCCGCGGCGCCGCCAGCCCAGCCGCTGGCCCAGCGCCTGCGCCCCAGCGAACTCGGCCAAGTGGTAGGCCAAAGCCACTTGCTTGGCCCTGGCAAACCGCTGCACATGGCCTTTGCCTCGGGCCAGCCGCACGCCATGATTTTTTGGGGCCCGCCCGGCGTAGGCAAAACCACCTTGGCCCGCCTAACCGCGCAAGCCTTTGGTTGCCGTTGGCTGGCGCTGTCGGCGGTGCTTGGTGGCGTAAAAGACATACGCGCCGCCGTGGAGCAAGCCGAGGTGTGGCAAGCGCAGGGGCAGCGCACCATTTTGTTTGTGGACGAAATTCACCGCTTCAACAAAGCCCAGCAAGACGCGCTGCTGCCCTACACCGAAACCGGCCTTATTACCCTCATTGGCGCCACCACCGAAAACCCCTCATTCGAAGTCAACGCCGCGCTGCTGTCACGCGTGCAGGTGTACGTGCTGCAGCCGCTTAGCCCCAGCGAACTGCACCAACTGCTCGCGCGCGCGCGCGCTCAGGCCACCCCCGAGCTGACGCTGGCCCCCCAAGCCGAGCAACTGCTGGTACAAATGGCCGACGGCGACGCCCGCCGCCTGCTTAACCTGCTTGAACAATGCGCCGCCGCAGCCCAAGCCCAGGGCCTGCAGCACATGGGCCCACAGCAAGCGCAACAGGCCCTTACCGCCCACGCGCCGCGCTTTGACAAAGGCGGCGACCAGTTTTACGACCAAATCTCGGCGTTGCACAAATCGGTACGCGGCAGCGACCCCGACGCCGCCCTGTACTGGCTGTGCCGCATGCTCGAAGGCGGCGCCGACCCGCGCTACCTGGCGCGGCGTGTGCTGCGCATGGCCTGGGAAGACATTGGCCTGGCCGACCCCCGCGCCATGCAACTGGCCAACGACGCGGCCCAAACCTACGAACGCCTAGGCAGCCCCGAAGGCGAACTGGCCCTAGCCCAAACCGTGCTGTACCTGGCCGTAGCCGCCAAAAGCAACGCCGGCTACACCGCCTACAACCAAGCGCGGGCGGCGGTTAAACACGGCCCCAGCCTGCCCGTGCCCATGCATCTACGCAACGCACCGACACAACTCATGAAAAATTTGGGCCACGGCGAGGGCTACCGTTACGATCACGACGAACCAAACGGCCATGCATCGGGGCAGCGGTACCTGCCTGAGGGTATGGATGATCCCCACTGGTATCGACCCACCGACCGAGGTCTGGAAGCCAAAATCGCTGAGAAATTGGCTACCTTCAAGCGATCTATCAAATAGTCATAGGGTGGCGTCAAAAGTAAAGGGGCAGTAAGGGCGCCGATACAATCGCTGCCCATGAGTGACGCCCCCGCCCACCCCACGCCCGAGCTTGACGAAAACCAACTCATCGCCGAGCGCCGCGACAAGCTACATGCCTTGCGCGCCAGCGGCGCGGTGGCGTTTCCCAACGACTTCAAACCCAGCCACCACGCCGAGGCGCTGCACGACACCTACCACGCCCAAAGCAAAGAAACGCTAGAGGCCAAAGCCATTCGCGTGCGGGTGGCCGGGCGCATGATGCTCAAGCGCGTGATGGGCAAAGCCAGCTTTGCCACGCTGCAAGACGGCTCGCTGGGCAGCAGCGGCGGGCGCATACAAATTTACCTCAACAACGACTCGGTGGGCGAGGCCGTGCACCAAGCCTTTAAGCACTTCGATTTGGGCGACATCGTGGCCGCCGAGGGCGTGTTGTTTAAAACCCGCACCGGAGAGCTCACCGTACACGCCGACGTGGTGCGCCTGCTCACCAAAAGCCTGCGGCCGCTGCCCGATAAGTTTCATGGCGTGCACGACCAAGAGCTTAAGTACCGCCAGCGCTACGTTGATTTAATCGCCGACGAGGCCGCGCGGCGCCGCTTTGCCGCGCGCAGCAAGGCGTTGTCGGGCATGCGCGAGTTTATGGTGGGGCATGGCTTTTTAGAGGTTGAAACCCCCATGCTGCAGCCCATCCCGGGCGGGGCCAACGCGCGGCCCTTTGTGACGCACCACAACGCGCTTGACCAAACCATGTACCTGCGCATCGCGCCCGAGCTGTACCTTAAGCGCTTGCTCGTGGGCGGCTTTGAGCGGGTGTTTGAAATCAACCGCAACTTCCGCAACGAAGGGCTTTCGCCGCGGCACAATCCCGAATTCACGATGCTCGAGTTCTACGCCGCCTACGCGGACTATCACGAGCTGATGGACTGGACCGAGGAACTCTTCCGCGG
>JALRBF010000339.1 GCA_023262365.1 Burkholderiaceae bacterium | reverse complement strand
GGCGGGCACAATTCACCGTAATCCGCCTCCACAAAATCTCCCGACCATACCGTCGTGCAGGATGCCTCCGCCGCTGTGGTCGCGCGCGAACAGGCCGTCCCAGTCGCTGCCCCAAATGAGTTTGATGACCCGCCAACCCGCCCCGGCAAACAGGCGCTCGAGCTCGTCAATGATGCGGCCGTTGCCGCGTACCGGGCCGTCCAGTCGTTGCAGGTTGCAGTTAACCACCCAAACCAAGTTGTCTAGCCGTTCACGGGCGGCCAGCGTCAGCGCGCTCATGGACTCGGGCTCGTCCATTTCGCCGTCGCCAAAAATGCCCCATACCGTGCGCCCGGTGCTCTCGAGCAAGCCGCGATGCGCCAGGTAGCGCATGAAGCGCGCTTGGTAGATGGAGCTGATGGGGCCTATGCCCATGGAGCCGGTGGGGAATTGCCAAAAATCGGGCATCAGCCATGGATGCGGGTAGCTGCACAAGCCTTGGGCGCCGTGGTCGCTGGCGCTGAGTTCTTGGCGGTAGTGCGCGAGGTCTTGCGCCGTGAGGCGGCCTTCTAAAAACGCGCGGGCGTACACGCCCGGGGCACTGTGGGGCTGAAAAAACACCAAGTCGCCGCCGTGCTCGGCGGTGCGCGCGTGAAAGAAGTGGTTAAAGCCCACTTCAAACAGGTCGGCCACGCTGGCATAGCTGGCAATGTGGCCGCCGAGCTCGCCGTGGGACTTGTTGGCGCGCACCACCATGGCCAGCGCGTTCCAGCGCATGATGGAGGCCAGTCGCTCCTCAATCGCCAAGTCACCGGCAAAGGCGGGTTGGTCGCCCGCGTCGATAGTGTTGGCGTAGGGCGTGTTTAGCGAGGGTTGCCAGCCGCTGCGGTGCAGCCCGGCCAGGTGGGTGAGTTCGTCCAGCACGTGCCGCGCCCCAGCGTTGCCTTGGCGCTGCAGCAAAGCCAAAAAGGCCTCGCGCCACTCGAGCAATTCGTCTTCGTTGAGGGTGCGTGGGTCCAACATGGCGCGTGCGGCGTGAAGTGGCAAACATCGGTACTGTATCGGCCAGTAGGGGGCATGTGCTGCTAAAATGGCTTGTTAACAGGCTTTTAACAGCATAATATGCTGCATTTAAGGCCTTTATTAGCATGAAAATTGACGAAACCGATTGGCGCATTTTGGCCGAGCTGCAGCGCGACGGCAGCTTGACCAATGTGGAGTTGGCGCGGCGGGTGCACCTGTCGCCTTCGCCGTGTTTGGCGCGGGTCAAGGCGCTGCAGGCCGCAGGGGTAATTCGGCAGTACGTGGCACTGGTCAACGCCGCGGCGCTGGGCTTGGGGTTGAACGTGTTCATTAACATCAGCCTGACCACGCAAAGCAAGGCGGCGCTGGCGCGGTTTGAGGCCAGTTTGGCAGCGCAGGATGAGGTGATGGAGTGCTACTTGATGACAGGTGACTCGGATTACCTGATGCGCGTGGTGGTGCCGGACATGGCCGCGCTGGAGCGCTTTATTTTGGAGCGGCTGACGCCAATTGCCGGGATTGAGAAGATTCGCTCGAGTTTTGCGCTCAAGCAGGTGCGCTACAAAACCGCTTTGCCGCTTCCGCTGCCTCGGGCTTGAGGCCGCAGCGGTTTGAAGACGGCGGTGACGTCGTCGTTCTCGCCCCATTGCCGCAGTGCCTGGTGCAGGCGCCGCTGCACCATGCGTGCCATGGGGGCGTCAAGCCCGAGCCGGGTAAATTCTTGGCGTGCGGCGTGCAAGTCTTTGCGTAGCATGCCCAAGTTGGCGCCAAAGTCAAAGCGGCCATTGAGCACGTGGTGCGGCACCATGTGCGAGGTGACCCAGTTTTGCCCCGAGCCACGCGACAGCAGCTCGAGCACTTGGGGCAGCGCCAGTCCGGCGCGCTGCGCGGCCAGCAGCGACTCGCTGGCCAGCAGCAGGTTGCCGATGTAGAGCAGGTTGTTGTGTACCTTAAGGGCTTGCGCCATGCCCACGGTGCGACCCACGTGCACCACCTGCGAGGCGTAACTGGCTAAGACGTCCGCGGCCAAGCGTTGCGCGGTTCGGCTGCCGGCGGTCATCACGCTTAGCGTGCCGTTGGCCACGCGCGCTGGGCCGCCGGTCATGGGGGCGTCCAGCGTGTGAATGCCGCGCTCGAGCAGGTGCTGGGCCAATTGCGTGGCCAACGCCGCGCCGGTGGTGCCCACATGCAGGTACAGGGCAATGGCCTGACCGTGGCCAATGCCGTGGCGGCCTAGCACCGCGCGGCGGTACGCCGCCAGCGTGGGCAGGCAGCCAATCACCACCGAGGCCGCGTCGGCGGCTTGGCGTGCACTGCTGGCGCGGTGCACCGCAGCAGGCAGGGCTTGCATTGCCGCGGCTTGGGTGTCGTAGGCCCACACGGTGTGACCATGGCGCAGCAAGCGCCCAATCATGGGGCGACCCATGGCGCCGGCGCCGAGTACGGCGACGGTCAAAGGGGGGTTGGCGCGGCGCGTTGCCATGCCGCCAGCGTAAGACGGTTGGGGCTCCCGGGGGTGTCGCGCTGTTGCCAGCCCCGGGGCACAAAACCTCCTACGATTCGCGGCGCGTGTTACACGCGCTGTCATGCCATTACAGGAGGCCACCATGGCGCAAGAGTTGGGTTTTGTGGGCATTGGACACATGGGTTTGCCCATGGCCACCCGGTTGTTGGATGCCGGGCATTCGCTGTTGATTTTTGACGCGCGCGCCGAGGCCATGGCACCGCTGGTGGCCCGTGGGGCGCGTGCCGCCTCGTCGGCCCTTGAGGTGGCCAACCAGGTGGCCACGGTACTGATTTCGCTGCCCACGCCGGACATTGTGCAGCGCGTGGTGCTGGGCGAAGGCGGCTTGGCGCACGGCAGCGCGGTGCGCACCGTGATTGACTTGTCCACCACCGGGGCCACCATGGCGCAGCAGGTGCACGCGGGTGTGGCGGCACTGGGCAAAACGTTTGTCGACTCGCCCGTCTCCGGCGGCGTGGGCGGAGCCGTTAAAGGCACGCTGGCGGTGATGGTGTCGTGTCCGCGTGCGCTGTACGACGAGCTCGCACCCATGCTCAGCGCCATTGGCAAGCCGTTTTTTATTGGTGAGCAGGCTGGCATGGCGCAAACCATGAAGCTGTGCAACAACTTGTTGTCGGCCGCGGCCATGGCGGCCACGGCCGAGGCCGTGGGCATGGGAGTCAAAGCTGGGCTGGACGCGGCGGTGATGGTGGACGTGATCAACGCCGGCAGCGGTCGCAGCACGGCCTCGACCGACAAGTTTCCGCGCGCGGTGCTTACGCGCAGCTTTGACTACGGCTTTGCCACGGCGCTGATGTACAAAGATGTGCGCCTTTGCATGCAAGAGGCCAAAGCACTGGGGGTGCCGATGCCGGTGGCCGAGCAGGTGCACCAGGTATGGCAACGCGCCAACGACGAGTTGGGCGGCGACAAAGACTTCACCACCGTGGTGCAACTTACCGAACAGGCCATTGGCCAACCGATGCAGCCACGCGGGGCATGACCACGGTTTTGCGCGCCGAGGTTGACACGGCCGCGGCCTGTGACAACCAACTCGGCGAAGGGCCGCTGTGGGATGGCGCGCGCGGTGCCCTGTGGTGGGTGGACATTGCCCAACCGAGCGTGTGGCGCTGCATGGACGGCCAGGTGCAGCATTGGCCGTTGACGGCGTTGCCCGCGTGTTTGGGCCTACACGCCAGCGCACGCTTGTGGTTGGTAGGACGGCGCGAGGTGGGTTGGTTTGACCCAGAGGCGGGAACATTTGAGCCGGTGCCGCAGCAAGGTGTTGATTTTGCCGCGGTGCGCTTTAACGACGGCCGTGCCGACGCGGCCGGGCGGTTTTGGGCCGGCACCATGGACCGGCGCATGCAAAGCCCAGTGGGGAGCTTGCACGTGAACGCCAACGGCGTGCAGTGGCGCACGCAAGACCAAGGCGTGACGCTGTCCAATGGTTTGGGCTGGAGCCCAGACCAGCGCACCATGTACTTCACTGACACACCCTCGCGCTGCATTTTTGCCTACCCGTTTGACGTGGATGACGGCGTGCTCGGCCCCCGGCGGGTGCTGGTGCAAGGCAGCGAGGGCGCGGCGGCCCCCGACGGGTTGGCCGTGGACGCCGACGGCGGGGTGTGGAGCGCACAGTTTGGGCTGGGGTGCTTGCACCGCTACACCCCGTCGGGCCAGTTGGACCGGGTGGTGGAGTTGCCCGTCTCGCGACCGACCTCAATGGCTTTTGGTGGGGCGGACCGACGGACGCTTTACATCACCACCGCCACGCTGGGGCTAAGCGAGGCCGAGCGGGCCGCGCAGCCGCTGGCCGGGCAACTGCTGGTATGCCACACCGATGTGAGCGGGCAAGCCGAGCACACGGTACGGTTTTGAATGACAACGTAACAACCAAAGGAGAGTACGCATGGGTTCACCAATGTTTGATGCCGGTTTGAAGGTTCGCAAAGAGGTGCTGGGCGCCGAGTACGTGGAGCAGTCGTTTGCCAGCGCGGACGACTTCAATCGGCCGTTTCAAGAGTTTGTGACCGAGTACTGCTGGGGCGGCGTGTGGACCCGACCTGGGCTGGATCGTCGCACGCGCAGCTTTTTGAACCTGGGCATGTTGGCGGCGCTGAACCGGCCGCACGAAATTAAGCTGCACCTGCGCGGGGCCATCAACAATGGTCTGACCAAAGACGAAATCGCCGAGGTGTTTTTGCAAGTGGCGATTTACTGTGGTGTGCCCGCAGCGCTGGATGCGATTCGCGTGGCGCGCGAGGTGTTCAAAGAAATGGGCGTCTAAGCCGGCATGGCCGCTCGCGCCCCATTGCCTCAGGCGGCCGTGGTGGGGGTGGGCACCACCCGCTACGGCGTGCTCTCGGACTACGACGCCTACGACCTGGGGCAGTGGGCGCTTAAGAACGCGTTGGACGACGCCGGCCTATCGCCGGGCGACATTGACGGGCTGATACTGAGCCGGGTGCCCGACTACCAACGCTTTGCCGAACTCGGCCGGCTTGACCCACACTACACCCTAACCACGCCCGGCCACGGACGCTTTGCCGGCATTTGCATACAAACCGCCGTGGCCGTGCTGCAAGCCGGACTGGCGCGCACCGTGGCCGTGGTGTACGGCAACAACGGTCGCTCCGCGGGCGACCGCTACGGCGGTGACACCGATTCATACGGCAGCGGAGGCGCGGGCATGTGGTTTCCGTACGGCATGACCTCGCCCGGGGCGTTTCACGCGTTGATGTTTCAGCGGCATCAGGCGCGCTACGGCACGCGAGTTGAGCAACTGGCTGAGATTCCCATGGCGTTTCGCTACCATGCCTCGCTTAACCCCGCGGCGGTGATGCGCGAGCCCTTTGGACTGGAGCAGTACCTGGCCACACGCCACATTTGTGAGCCGTTGCGGCTGCTGGATTACTGCCTAATCAACGACGGCGGCGTGGCCTTGATACTGACGCTGGCCGAGCGCGCCGTGGACCTGCCCCAACCGCCGGTGTACATCGATGCCATGGCGCAGCGCGCGCAGTTCACCGACTCGACCTTTCCGCCCGAAGACTTTTGGCACGGCGCCATGGCCTCGGCGGCACAAGCCACCTTTGCCCAAACCGATTTGCGCCGCGAAGACATGGACGCGCTGATGGTGTACGACAATTTTTCGCCCACCGTGCTGTTTAGCCTCGAAGGCTTTGGCTATTGTCAACCCGGCGAGGGCGGCGCGTTCATTCAAGGCGGGCGCCTGCGCTTGGATGGTGACTTGCCCACCAACACCTCGGGCGGGCACCTCTCAGAGAGCTACATGCAGGGCTGGGCGTTAAACGTGGAGGCGGTGCGGCAAATTCGGGGCCAGTGCGACCAGCGCCAAGTGCCCGGGGCGCAGCATGTGCACTACATGGCCGCTGCGCCTGTCATCACGTCGTTGATTTACAGCGGCCAAAGGCGAACCCAATGACCCCCTACAACAAGCCCTTGCCGCAGATCGACCCGCGCCAAGCCCGGTTTTGGCAAGGCCTGCGCGAGCGGCAAATTTGGTTGCCCACGTGCGCGAATTGCGCCAAGGTGCGTTTTCCGGCTACGCGGTTTTGTGGCCACTGTTGGAGCGACGAATCGCATTGGCAGCGGGTGCCAGGCGGCGCCACGCTGCAGGCCTATGCCACGTTTCATAAAGCCTATTGGGCCGGGTTTGCGGCCGACGTGCCCTACCGTGTGATACAGGTTAGGCTGGACGCTGGCGTGAGTTTGTTCTCCAATTTGGTCGGGCCGTGGCCCCCAGCCTTGGCGCAGGGGGCGCGACTCAAGCCTTTTTTTGATGACGTGACGCCCGAGGTGACCTTGCTTAAGTTTTGCGTGGACGAGGCCAACCCATGAAGGCCGTGCTGGTGCAAGCTCCGGGTGGGCTTGAGGCGCTTAGGTACACCGAGGTGCCCGACCCCACGCCGCAGCCGCACGAAGTGGTGCTTAAGGTGCATCGCTGCGGCGTGTGCTACCACGACGTGGTGGTGCGCAATGGTACGCTGCGCGCTGGTGTGACGCTGCCCTGCGTGCTGGGCCACGAAGTGGCCGGTGAGGTGGTGGCGCGGGGCGCAGCGGCGCACCAGTTTGCGCTTGGGCAACGGGTGGCCACCACCCAGCGCAGCTACATTTGTGGCGCCTGCCGCTGGTGTCGCAACAACCAAGAAACCTTATGCCAGCGCCGCGTGTTCATGGGTGACGTGGGCTTGGCCGGTGGCTACGCCGAGTACGTGGCGGTATCGCAAGATTGCGTGGCCGAAATTCCGGACGGCGTGCCGTGGCAGCACGCGGCGGTGGCCGCGTGCGCCCTGGGCACCGTGCTCAATGCCTTGCGCGATACCGGCGCGGTCAAGGTTGGCGAGACCGTGCTGGTAACCGGTGCCGGTGGCGGGCTGGGCTTACACGGCGTGCAAATGGCGCGTTTGGCTGGCGCCCGTGTGATTGCGCAAACCAGTTCGCCCAGCAAACGCGCCATGCTGTACTCGCTGGGCGCGCATGAGGTGGTGGTGCACGAGCGGGGTGAAGACTTTTCGGCCCAGGTGCGTGACCTTACGCAGGGCGAGGGTGTGGACGTGGTGCTGGACACGGTGGGCACACCGGTATACCAGCCAACCCGCAAATCGCTTGGCATGGGCGGGCGCTGGCTGTTGGTGGGGCAGCTCACGGGCGACTTTGTGCCGTTTAATCCGGCGCAGCTTTTTTTAAAAAACCAAAGCATGCTGTCCGTTACCAGCACCACTC
>JALRBF010000246.1 GCA_023262365.1 Burkholderiaceae bacterium | reverse complement strand
TGGGGTGTACGAATACGTAGCCAACGACCAAGGCGACCAACGCCTGCAAATCAACGCACAAAACTGCGTGCACTGCAAAACCTGCGACATCAAAGACCCCACCCAAAACATCGTATGGGTCACCCCTGAGGGCGGCGGCGGGCCGGTGTACAGCGGCATGTAACACCGGTTTGGGCTAGCCCCGGATTGCTGCTACACTGCCAAGTGCGTCAGGAGAGTGCCACCCCGAGTGGCCGCCGAAGGCCGAACGCTCAGGCAAAAGGACTGTCGCCGTCAATTCTGTTGGAGAGAGAAGCCAGTCTCATGGCTTCCACCGAAGGGGCAAGCCGCCCACCACCTTGGGCGGCGAATCTCTCAGGTCAAGCGGACAGCAGGGTTACCCAGCAGGCACTGGCCTGTTGTGGTTAACGCCGAGCCCTGCATGACCCACGACCCGTCCAACCCCGCCCCTTTACTTCGCACCGCACTGCACGATTTGCATGTGGCCGCCCAGGCACGCATGGTGCCGTTTGCCGGCTACGACATGCCTGTGCAGTACCCCGCGGGCTTGCTGGCCGAGCACGCCCACTGCCGCGCGGCTGCGGCGTTGTTCGACGTCTCCCACATGGGGCAAATCGTGGTCAGCGGCGACCAAGCCGCGCAAGCCCTTGAGCACGCCTTACCCATCGACGCCCAAGGGATGGCCGTGGGCCAACAGCGCTACGCCTTAATGCTCAACGACGCCGGGGGCATCATCGATGACCTGATGGTCACGCGTCGCGCCCACGATTGGCTGCTGGTGGTCAACGGCGCGTGCAAACACACCGACCTGGCCCACTTGCAGCGCGTGCTGGCGCCCTACGCGGTGCATCTGCAACCGCAATTTGGGCACGCCCTGCTGGCACTGCAAGGCCCACAGGCGGCCGCCGCCCTGGCGCCCTTGCTGCCCCCAAGCCAAGCCTTGGTATTCATGACGGGCGCGCCCGCCGAATGGCAAGGGCACACGCTGCACGTCACGCGTAGTGGCTACACCGGCGAAGACGGATTTGAAATCTCGGCGCCCGCCGAGGCCGCCCAAGCGCTGGCGCAAGCCTTGCTGGCGCAGCCCACGGTGCAGTGGGCGGGCCTGGGCGCGCGCAACGCGTTGCGCCTTGAGGCCGGCCTGTGCTTGTACGGCAACGACATTGACGCCACCACCACCCCAAGCGAAGCGGGCTTGGTGTGGTCCATACAAAAGGTCAGGCGCCCGGGGGGCGAGCGCGCCGGTCAATTCATCGGCGCGGCCACCGTGTTGGCGCAACTCGCCGGCACCCAGGCGCTCACTCGGCGCCGCGTTGGGCTGCTGGGGCTGGCGCGCGTACCCGTACGCGAGGGCTGTACGCTGCTTGAGGCCGATGGCGCCGAGTGCGGCCAGGTGGTCAGCGGCCTGCTCTCGCCCCAGCTTAACCAACCGATTGCCATGGCATACGTGCGCCCCGAAGTTGCCAGCGCCCAAACCGCGCTCACCGCCATGGTGCGCGGCAAGCCCGTGCCCATGCAGGTGGCGGCCATGCCGTTTGTTCCCCATCGTTACTTTCGCGGCTAAGCCGCCCAGCCCAGGAGACCACACATGCTCAAGTTCACCACCGACCACGAATGGATACGCCAAGACGGCGACACCGTTACCGTGGGCATCACCCACCACGCCCAGGACGCTTTGGGCGATGTGGTGTTTGTTGAGTTGCCTGAGGTGGGCAGCACACTGCCAGCCAAAGCCACCGCCGGTGTGGTGGAGTCGGTCAAGGCCGCCGCCGATGTGTACATGCCAGTCAGTGGCGAGATCACCGAGGTCAACGAGGCGCTGCGCGCTGACCCCGCCTTGGCCAATAACAACCCCATGGACGAAGGCTGGTTTTTTAAGGTGCGCCTGAGCCAACCCGCCGAGCTCGATGGCCTCATGGACGAGGCCGCCTACCAAGCCTTTGCCCAAAACGCCTAACCCAGCTCCCATCCCTCCTACCCTTTTGCGGGTCACCCATGCTCAAGTCCACCGCTGAACCCCTGCATCAACTCGAACCCGACCACGAATTCGCCAGCCGCCACATTGGGCTGAGCGAAGCCGACCAGCAGCACATGCTGCAAACCCTTGGCCTGCCTTCACGCCAAGCCTTGGTTGAACAAGTGGTGCCGACAAACATTGCCCGCAAGCAACCCATGCAGTTGCCCCAGCCTGTAAGTGAGGCGCAGGCTCTGGCCGAACTGCGCGCGCTGGCCGCGCGCAACCGAGTGGTCAAGAGCTGCATCGGTCAAGGCTACCACGGCACCCTCACGCCCACCGTGATTTTGCGCAACGTACTGGAAAACCCCGCCTGGTACACGGCGTACACGCCCTACCAGGCCGAGATTTCACAAGGCCGCATGGAGGCGCTGATTAACTTTCAAACCATGGTGTGTGACCTGACCGCCATGCCCATTGCCAACGCCTCCATGTTGGACGAAGCCACCGCCGTGGCCGAAGCGATGACGCTGGCGCGGCGCAGCGTCAAATCCAGCAGCCACACCGTGCTGGTGTCTCAAGACTGCCACCCGCAAACGCTTGAGGTGTTGCAAACCCGTGCCGAACCGCTGGGCCTCACGCTGCGTATGCTGCCGGCCGGCGCATGGCACGAAGCCCTGACGCAAGGCGACTACTTTGCCGCCATTACCCAATACCCCGCCACCTGCGGCGCGGTGCGCGATTGGCACGACGTGGCCGAGGTGGTGCACAAACACCAAGCGGCGTTGGTGGTGGCCGCTGACCTGTTGGCGTTAACGCTGCTTGCGCCGCCCGGCGAATGGGGGGCTGACATCGTGGTGGGCAGCACCCAGCGCTTTGGCATGCCCATGGGCAACGGTGGCCC
>JALRBF010000210.1 GCA_023262365.1 Burkholderiaceae bacterium | reverse complement strand
CCACGAATTCATTGTGCGCAATTGGCGCATGGTCAAAGTGGCCACCACCAAAGCCCAGCGTAAGTTGTTTTTTAATTTGCGCTCGCTGCGGCACAGCCTGCGCCAAGACGCCGACGACGACACCCAAGCCAGCGCCACACTGCGCGAGAGCGAGGTGGCCGACATGGCCCGCACGCTGCGGGTCAAGCCCGAAGAGGTGCGTGCCATGCAAGCCCGGCTTGCCGGTGGCGACGTGGCCCTGGACCCAAGCCCCGGCGAGTCGGATGAGGACACGGTGGCCCCTGCGGCTTACCTGGCCGACCCGGCGCAAGACCCAGCGCAGGTGCTGGAGTCGCTGCAAGATTACCGCTTGGCCACCGAGGGGGTGCACCACGCCCTGCAAGGGCTTGACGAGCGCGCCCGCGCCATTGTGCTGGCGCGCTGGTTGCCGCCCGATGGCGAGCGTGCCAAAACCTTGCACGAGCTCGCCGCCGAGTGGGGCATCAGCGCCGAGCGCGTGCGCCAGCTTGAAAGTGCGGCGCTACGTAAGCTCAAACAAGCCCTGCAGGCCGAGCCCGCCTTGGGTGCTTAGCGCCAGCTCCAGCCGCTTGCCTGACTGACCACTTGGGCAAACGCCGCGCCGGCTGAGGCGCCAAACCGGCGCGCCAGCCGTGTGGGCAAGTCTTCTTCGTCGGTAAAGTCCACCAAGTCGGGGGCGCCCACCACGTCGCGCGCCACCGACTCCACGCTGCCGGTGTCGTCGGCCAAGCCCAACGCCACGGCCCGCTGCCCCGTCCAAAACAAGCCGCCAAACAAATCCACGTTGGGCTCGCCTTTGAGTTTGGCGCCACGGCCGGCTTTTACCGCCGCCACAAACTGCGCATGAATTTGCCCAAGCAAAGCCTGCGCATGGGCAACTTGCTCGGGGTTCATTGGGCTAAAGGGGTCAAGAAAGCCTTTGTCTTTGCCCGCCGTGAGCAAGCGCCGCTCCACACCAAGTTTTTGCATCAACTCGGTGGCACCAAACCCGTCCATGCGCACGCCGATGCTGCCCACCACGCTGGCGGGGCTGACGTAAATCGCATCGGCTGCCGCGGCAATGTAGTACGCCGCGGAGGTGCCCATTTCTTCAATCACGGCGTAAATGGGTTTGTTGTGCAGCCCACGTAGGCGGCGTATTTCGTCGTACACCAGCGCCGCCTGCACCGGGCTGCCGCCGGGGCTGTTGATGCGCAGCACCACGGCCTTCACGGCTTCGTCCTCCATGGCTTCTTGCAGCCCCATCATGATCTTCTCGGCGCTGGCGCCACCGTCGGCACGAATGGTGCCGTCAACAGCGACCAACGCGGTGTAGGGGCCCACGGCTGCGGTCGGGCCAGCCTTGGGCCACCACAACCACGCCACCGCCGCCACGCCCACCAGCAGCCACGCCATGCGAAAAAACCACTTCCAGCGCCACGCTCGCCTGGCCTCTTGTTGCTGCGCCCGCAGCAGCGCGCCTAGGGTATCTTGAGCCCAGTTGCTTGGGCTTTGTTGCCCTTCGTCTGGCCTGGGGTGGGCCTGGGGTGAGTCAATCGAGTTCATAGAGAAAAAAATTTAAAAGGTCACGGGTTGCAAATCGTGGCGCGGCAACCAGTACACCACACCGTCGGCTTCGTTAAGCGTAATCGAGACCAAACCACCACGACACGGCCCGCCCACGCAGGCCCCGGTCTCGGGCGCGTATTCGGCGCCGTGCGAGGCACACAGCAACCACCGCCCCGAGGGGTCAAAAAAACGGTCGGGCTGCCAGTCCAACTCCATGGCCACGTGGGTGCAGCGGTTTAGGTAGGCATGCACCACGCCCTCGTAACGAATGGCAAAGCCCCGGCAGGTTTGGCCTTGGTACATCACGTCAAAGGGCACCGCCATGCCGCCGTCCACCAGGTCGTGGCTGTGGCACAGCGCTTGCGGTAACGTGTGCGTGTTGCCCATGCTTAGGCGTGCTGTGCCAGCCAGTCGCCCAGCTGCCTCACGTCGTGCGCGATGTGCAACGGCGCACACGCTTGCAACGAGGCCAACGGGTGCGCCCCGTAGCTCACTCCCACCGCCGCGCTGCCGGCGCGCTCGGCCATGGTCAAGTCGTGGCTGGTGTCACCAATCATCAAGGTTCGCTCGGGTGCAACATCCAGCGCCCACATCAACTCGTGCAGCATTTGTGGGTCGGGCTTGCCGGCGGTTTCGTCGGCCGTTCGGCTGTCATGAAATACGCCGTGTAACGCGGTGTGGCGCATCACTTCGTCCAGCCCGGCGCGGGTTTTGCCCGTGGCCACGGCCAGTTGATAGCCCTGCGCGCGCAAGGCACGCAACAACGTTTCAATGCCCTCAAACAAATGCAGGCGCTGCACCTCTTGCGCCCAGTGCCGCCGGTAGTGCTGCGACAGCTCGGCGTAGCGCGCGGCCGGTACATCCGGGGCGGCGTAAGCCAGCGCCTGGGTAAGGCCCAGCCCAATCACGTGCGAGGCCTGCGCGGCGCTGGGTACGGTGCCGCCCACGTCGGCCACGGCGGCTTGAATCGCCCGGGTAATGGCCGCCGTGGAGTCGTAGAGCGTGCCGTCCCAGTCAAAAACAATCAAATCAAACCGTTGGTGGGGCATGGGTCAAGAGGGGTGAGGGGCAAAAAAAAGGCGCCGAAGCGCCAATTATGGCGGGGATTGCCCCGCCGCCGGCCGATGGCCCCAATCAGACCCGATATTGCTCGATGTCTTTGCCCTGGGCTTGCAATTGCAGCACCCAGTCGGGGCGACGGCCACGGCCGCCGCTCCAGCCCTCGCCGTTGGGGCCTCGGTAGCGCACCTCGGCGGTTTTTTTGCCACCGGCAGCCGCCCGGCGCCCGGGTTTGCCCCCCAGGTCGGCCAAGGTGATACCGTGCTCGGCCATGGTGGCCTTGATTTGCTGAATCACCCCCTGCAACTCGGCCTTACGCGCCTCTTCGGCTTGCGCCATCAATTGCTGGGCTTGGTTCAGTAATTCTTGATATTTCGACATGTCAAACTCCCCTGATGGATTAAATTAAAACCTGGAATTGTTATTCCAAGACCACCTCTATCATTAACAATTAATTTTTCACGCCATCAATCAATAAAGATTGAGCCGTCTCTGGCAATAAACTTAATAATTCTTTTGGCAAGGGAGAAAAAAGATCAATGGCGGTGTCATGACTGGGATGCACAACGGTTAATTGCTGCGCGTGCAAAAACATGCGCCGTAACCCCATGGCCTCGAGGCGCTGGTTGAACCCCTTTAAGCCGTAGCGGTCGTCCCCCGCAATGGGGTGACCCGCATGAGCCAAGTGCACCCGAATTTGGTGGGTTCGTCCCGTTTTGATGTTAACGCCAAGCAAACACACCTTATCTTCTCTTAACGTGAAATTTTTAATTCGACTCACCACACTGATGCTACGTTGCGCCCCCTCGGTTTCGGGCCCCACGGCACGTACCACCCGCTGGCCATCGGCGCTGTGGGTCTTAAGCAGCGCCACGTCCACCACCTGCTGCGCCCGTGGCCAATGGCCGTGGCTTAATGCCACGTAGCGCTTTTGCACCGAACGCGCCCGAAACGCCGCCTGCAAACGCTGCAACGCCTGGCGTTTTTTGGCCAGCACCAACACGCCGCTGGTTTCACGGTCCAGGCGGTGCACCAACTCCAGTGCTTGCCCAGCTTCGTGATGTTGACGCAACCATTCCAGCACCCCCCATTGCACCCCGCTGCCGCCGTGTACCGCCCACCCGGCCGGTTTGTCCACCACCAGCAAGCTTGCATCTTCAAACAGCACCGGCAGTTCGGGCCCTTGGTGCGGCACCGCCGCTGGGGCATCGCGCTGAGCCACGCGAATCGGCGGCACCCGCACGGTGTCACCCCCGCCAAGCCGGCTTTGGGCTTGCGCCCGGGCGCCGTTGAGCCGGACCTCACCCGAGCGAATGATTCGGTAAACGTGGGTTTTGGGCACGCCTTTGAGGTGGCGCAACAAAAAATTGTCCAACCGCTGGCCCTGGGCATCGCTGGGCACGGCCCAGGTCTGCGCCTCGGTGGCTGACGCTTGACCCGGCACCAAAACAGGTTTTGTACGTATAATCATGAATGTTTGGTTAACAGCGTGAGCCGTTTGTTGCATTGTCGCAGAGCGGTTGCACAGCCCCTCTCTCACAAAGAGGCTGCCAAACACACGTTAGCCCTAGGCAAAGGGCTTGGCGGCATACACCATGCGCCACCTCCCTGAGCCATCAGCCCAACGGCAAGCAATTGAGGCATTTGGAACAGTTTTTATGTGTAACAGCGGCATCTGGCGCTGTTGCCTGGCATCCTCCGGTCACCGTCGCCCCATCGGGCGCGGGGCTTGGGGTGTTTGCGTCACATACAGCTCTTAATCTCCGCCCGTCCCACGCCCGCAGCGCCTTGGCGTTGCAGCGCGGCTCGTAAAAGCGCGCGGGTCCAAATCTCCTCTGCATTGCGGCTTGCCATTGCGCCTGGGCTTGTTGCTGCGGCCGCAACCCACACGGGTGCGGCCTTGTTAGAAGGATGATGCATCATGAAGCGGATGCTAATAAACGCGACGCAAGCCGAAGAGCGTCGCCTGGCGGTGGTAGACGGCCAGAAACTGCTGGATTACGAAATCGAAATCGAAGGGCGCGAGCAGCGCAAGGGCAACATTTACCAAGCTGTGGTCACACGGGTGGAGCCGTCGCTGGAGGCGTGCTTTGTGGATTACGGCGAGGACCGCCACGGGTTTTTGCCATTCAAAGAAATCTCGCGTCAATACTTTGCCCCCGGGGTGGCGGTATCGCAGGCGCGTATTCAAGACGTGATCAAAGAAGGCCAGCCGCTGCTGGTGCAGGTAGAAAAAGAAGAACGCGGCAACAAGGGCGCGGCGCTGACCACCTACATCAGTTTGGCCGGACGCTACGTGGTGCTCATGCCCAACAACCCGCGCGGCGGCGGCGTGAGCCGGCGCATCGAGGGCGAAGACAGGCAAGAGCTCAAGCAGGCCCTAGAGCAGCTCGAGCACCCAGCCGGCACCAGCGTGATTGCGCGCACCGCGGGCATTGGCCGCCCGGTTAATGAATTGCAGTGGGACCTCAACTACCTGCTGGCGTTGTGGCAAGCCATTGAGTCGGCAGCGCAGGGCGGGAAGGGCGCGTTTTTGATTTACCAAGAATCGAGCTTGGTGATTCGTGCCATTCGCGATTACTTCTCGGCCGACATTGGCGAGATTTTGATCGACACCGATGACATTTTTGAACAAGCGCACCAGTTCATGAACCACGTGATGCCCGAACACGGCGCACGGGTCAAACGCTACCGCGACGACGCGCCGCTGTTCTCACGCTTTCAAATCGAGCATCAAATTGAAACCGCCTACGCGCGCACGGTGCAGCTGCCCAGCGGCGGGGCCATTGTGATTGACCACACCGAGGCCTTGGTCTCGGTGGACGTGAACTCGGCGCGCTCGATTCGCGGCAGCGACATTGAGCAAACCGCGTTTCGCACCAACCTAGAAGCCGCCGAAGAAGTGGCCCGCCAAGCCCGCTTGCGCGACTTGGGTGGGCTGCTCGTGATCGACTTTATTGACATGGACGAATCGCGCAACCGGCGCGACGTGGAAAACCGCCTGCGCGACGCATTAAGGCAAGACCGCGCGCGGGTGCAGTTTGGCCCCATCAGCAAGTTTGGCTTGCTCGAGATGAGCCGCCAGCGCTTGCGCCCAGCGCTCAACGAAGGGGCTTCGATTCCGTGCCCGCGCTGCGGCGGCTCAGGCCATATTCGCGACACCGAGAGCTCGGCGCTGCAAATTCTGCGGGTGATTCAAGAAGAATCCATGAAGGACAACACCGCTGCGGTACTGGTGCAGGTGCCAGTGGAAGTGGCCAGCTTTTTGCTTAACGAAAAACGCACCGAAATCACCAAAATCGAGTTGCAACAGCGCATTCATGTGCTGCTGGTGCCCAACAAGATTCTGGACACGCCCAACTACAAACTCGAGCGACTCAAGCACGATGACCCGCGCCTAGAAAACCTTGCCGCCAGCTATACCCTGGCCGAGGACAACGAAGACGCCACCTTGGTCACGCGTCGTAACCAAGAGCGCGCCAACAAGCAACAACCCGTGATTAAAGGGGTGTTACCCGACGCCACGGCCCCGCGCCCTGCGCCGCCACCCCCACCAGCGGCGACGCCTGCGGCAACAAAAACTGGTGGCTTGTTGGCTTGGCTCAAAGGCTTGTTTGCCGCGAGCGACGGCCCTGCCATGGCTAGCCAAGCCCAGACCAAACCCGCGGCCGGGACGAGCCGAACCGGTGGTGGCCGTGGCCGTGGGGGTCGCCATCGGCGCGGCGAGCGTGGCGACCGGCGCGACCCCTCACTGCGTGAAGACAGCAGCGAGTCGCGCGTCAACAGCGATGGCCGCGGGCGCCGCGCGCCGCGTGCTGAGGCCGCTGGGGGCAAACCCGAGGACGCCGAGGCAGCCACCGGCACCTCGGCAAGCACCGAAGGCGCAAGCAACGGCCGCTCGCGACGCTCGCGCGGGGGCCGCCGTCGCCGCGGCGACGACCGCGCCCCGGGCGCACCAGAGACCGGCGCCGACGTGGCAGCGGGCACCGGCGGCTTAACCCCGACCAACAACCACGACGAAGGCGTGGTGATTGCGCCCAGCGCGCGCCAAGAGACCGGCTACAGCTACTTTGGCGCCGACGAGCAGCCCGCCGGCCGTGCCGATGCAGCACACGATGCCGAGGCGCCGCTCGCCTCAGCTGATGCCGTGGCAGATGCGTCCGCGCAGCCGCTTGAGTTAGACAAAGCGCGGCGCCCACGCCGACCGCGCCGGCCACGCGCTGCACCCGGTGAAACCACCGACACCGCAGCGCAAGACGCGCCCCCCCAGCCAAGCGCCAGCGGCGATCTGCTGCCGGCTGAGCCATTGCCGCTTGAAGAGGCCGCCACACCGATTGACCACACACCCACGGTGGTGGCTGAACCCGTGGTTACGCCAACGGTTGAGCCCGTTAAAGTGGCGGCGCCGTTTGAGCTGCCGGTGCAAAGCCTGCAGCAAGTGGTGGCTGCCACGGGCATGCAGTGGATTGGATCGGACGCGGATAAGGTGGCCCGGGTGCAAGCCGCCATGGCTGCCGAGCCGCCGCCGGTGCGGGTGCCTCGCGAGCGTCCACCCAAAGTTGAGCTGAGCAACGAGCCACTGGTACTGGTGGAGACGCGCAAAGACTTAGGCCAAACCGTGATGCCGTTTGACAACGCCTAAGGCGCATACGTTAGCCTGAGCAAAAAAGGGTTCCCCACGGAACCCTTTTTTGTTGGCTTGCGCGCCGACCTAGGGTTACTTGAGCGCGCGGTAACGAATGCGCTTGGGCTTGCTGGCGTCTTCGCCCAAGCGAGCCACCTTGTCGGCCTCGTATTCTTGAAAGTTACCGGCAAAAAACGTCCACTGCGAGTCGCCCTCGCACGCCAAGATGTGGGTGGCAATGCGGTCAAGAAACCAGCGGTCGTGGCTGATCACCAAAGCGCAGCCGGCAAACTCGAGCAGCGCGTCCTCTAGGGCACGCAGGGTCTCAACATCCAAATCGTTGGACGGCTCGTCGAGCAACAACACGTTGCCGCCTGAGGCCAAAGTTTTGGCCAAGTGCAAACGGCCACGTTCACCGCCCGAGAGCTGTCCGACCTTTTTTTGCTGGTCGGCACCCGAGAAGTTAAAGCGGCCACAGTACGCGCGGCTGGGCAACTGAAACTTGCCTACGGTGATCATGTCAAGCCCGCCCGAGATGTCCTGCCACACCGTTTGTTCGTCGGCCAGCGATTCGCGGCTTTGGTCAACAAACGACAGCTGCACGGTTTGGCCAATCACGATTTGCCCCGAGTCGGGTTGCTCCACGCCTCGAATCATGCGAAACAACGTGGACTTGCCCGCACCGTTGGGGCCAATCACGCCCACAATCGCCCCCGGGGGCACGCTAAAACTCAGCTTGTCCATCAGCAAGCGCTCGCCAAACGATTTGCTCACCGACTCAAAGCGAATCACCTCTTGGCCCAAGCGTTCGGCCACCGGAATAAAGATCTCTTGCGTTTCGTTGCGCTTTTGGTAGTCGTAGCTGGCCAGCTCTTCAAACCGCGCCAAACGGGCTTTGCTTTTGGCCTGTCGCCCTTTGGGGTTTTGTCGCACCCACTCGAGCTCTTTCTTCATGGCCTTGGCGCGCGCGTCCTCGCTGCGCTGCTCTTGCGCCAGTCTGGCCTCTTTTTGCTCCAACCAGTTGGAGTAGTTGCCCTTGTAAGGAATGCCGTGGCCCCGGTCGAGTTCCAAAATCCACTCCGCCGCGTTGTCCAAAAAATACCGGTCGTGGGTAATGGCCACCACGGTGCCCGAAAAGCGCTGCAAAAACAGCTCCAGCCACTGCACGCTCTCGGCGTCAAGGTGGTTGGTGGGTTCGTCCAGCAACAGCATGTCGGGCTTAGAGAGCAACAGCCGGCACAACGCCACGCGGCGCTTTTCGCCGCCCGATAAGTTGCCAATCACCGCCTCCCAGGCGGGCAAACGCAAGGCGTCGGCGGCAATCTCAAGCTGGTGTTCACTGTCGGTGCCGGCTGCGGCGATCACGGCTTCAAGCTCGGCTTGCTCGGCTGCGAGCGCGTCAAAGTCGGCGTCGGGCTCGGCGTAGGCGGCGTACACCTCGTCGAGTCGCTGCCGCGCCGCATTCACCTCGCCCATGGCCTCTTGCACGCACTGGCGCACGGTGGCTTCGGGGTCAAGCGCGGGCTCTTGCGGCAGGTAGCCGATTTTGATGCCAGGCATCGGCGTGGCCTCGCCTTCGATTTCGGTATCCACCCCGGCCATGATGCGCAGCAGCGTGGACTTGCCCGCGCCGTTGAGCCCAAGCACGCCAATTTTGGCGCCCGGAAAAAACGACAACGAGATGTCTTTGAGGATGGACTTTTTGGGCGGGACGATTTTGCCCACCCGATTCATGGTGTAAACGTATTGAGCCATGGCCGAATTATGGCGCCACGCCCAAGGCAAGGGGACGGGGCCAATTCGTGCCATAATCGCAGGGCGCTGTGAGCACCAGTCCTTGCAGCTTCAGCAGCTAGGCTGAGGAATGCTTTGTTTTATTACCGCATTCCACTCTTCCATCACTCTGTTCGACCGACTGGCTCTCCAAGCCCCAGGCAACCGGGAGCGCGCGAACAGACAGCGTGCCTTTCATGGCACCCACATCATGTCGTTTGAAACACTCAACCTCGACCCTGCGTTGACGCAGGCCATTCAAGACCAGGGCTACGAAACCCCTACCCCCATTCAAAGCCAGGCGATTCCGCTGGTGCTCAGCGGGCAAGACCTGCTCGCCGGCGCCCAAACCGGCACCGGCAAAACGGCGGCCTTCACGTTGCCCTTGCTGCACCGCTTGCACACCCAGCCCGCGGCGCAAAAAGGCGCCATTCGTGCCTTGGTGCTTACCCCCACGCGCGAACTGGCTGCGCAGGTGGAAGACTCGGTGCGCGTCTACGGCAAGCACCTTAAGCTGCGCTCGACCGCCATCTTTGGCGGCGTGGGGATGAACCCGCAAGTCAAACGCCTGCAAGCGGGCGTGGACGTGCTGGTGGCCACCCCCGGACGCTTACTGGATTTGGCTGACCAGGGCTTGGTTAACCTGGCGGCTGTTGAAATGCTGGTGCTTGACGAAGCCGACCGCATGCTGGACATGGGCTTTATTCACGACGTGAAAAAAGTGCTCAAGCTGCTGCCTGCCAGCAAGCAAAGCCTGCTTTTCTCGGCCACCTTCAGCGACGAGATTCGCACGCTGGCTGCCACGCTGCTCAAAAACCCAGCCAGCGTGCAAGTTACGCCGCCCAACACCACCGCTCAGCGCATTGACCAAACCATGTACCCCGTGGGGCGTGAGCGCAAAAAAGACCTGCTGCTGCACATCTTGCAAAGCGAAAACTGGAGCCAAGTGTTGGTCTTTACGCGCACCAAATTTGGCGCCAACCACGTGGCAGATTTTTTGGAGTCCAAGGGTGTACACGCCATGGCGCTGCACGGCAACAAAAGCCAGACCGCCCGCACCGAAGCACTCAAAGACTTCAAAAACGGCACGCTGCGCGCGCTGGTGGCCACCGACATTGCCGCGCGCGGCATTGACATCGACGACCTACCGCACGTGGTGAATTACGACATTCCCAACGTACCCGAAGACTACGTGCACCGTATTGGACGTACCGGCCGCGCCGGCGCCAGTGGTCAGGCCGTCAGCCTGGTGTGTTTAGACGAAGAAGGCTTTATGCAAGACGTGGAGCGCTTTGTGCAGCTGCGGCTTGAGGTAAAAATTCTGCCCGAGTTTGGCCCTGCCCCCAACGAAACCGCGCAACCCATTGCCATGGGCCGCCAGGTGCTGTGGGGCGGGCGCGGACGCGCCCCAGGACGCGACGTGATGTCAGCGGCGGCGCGTCAAGCCCGCCAAGACATGATGCAACGCCTGCGCGAGCGCAACAACAAACCCGCCCGCGGCGCGCCCCAACCCAACCAACCCAGCAAAAAAACCGCGGCACCGGCCACCGCCGCCGAGCCCGACGACGACGACCCGCTGGCCAACGATCCGCATTTTTCTCGGCTCTCGGGCCGTCCGGTGCCGGGCAATTCAGCCAGCGCGCCTGGCGCGGGCAACGCCAACCGCCGACGCCGGCGTAACCGCAACGGCCAGCCTAACGGTGGCGGTGGCGGTGGTGCGCGCGCCGACGCGGGCATGCCCAGCGGCGCCCGCCAACCCGACCCGTTACGCACCAGCATCGATTCGCTGGGCCGTGGCAACGGCGGCGGGCGCAACCGCGGCCGCGGGCGCAGCAACGGTGGGGGTGGCGGCGGCGGGGGCTCGCGCGGCCCAGCCGACCCGCTGCGCACCAGCTTTGGGCGCCTAAAGTAAGGCGCCACGGGCAAACGTGGCACACTTTGGGGCTAGGCACGCCCGGGCGTGCCCCAACCCCAACGCTTAAGGAGGCTTTGCCATGCGATTGCTGCACACCATGCTGCGCGTGGGCGACTTGGACCGTTCGATTGCGTTTTACACCCAGGTCATGGGCATGCAACTGCTGGACAGGCGCGACAACACCGAATACCAGTACACGCTGGCCTTTGTGGGCTACGGCAACAACCCCGAGCACGCCGAGCTTGAGCTCACCTACAACTGGGGGGTGAGCGATTACGACATGGGCAGCGCCTACGGCCACATCGCCATTGCCGTCACCGATGCGGCGGCCACGTGCGAGCGCATCCGTGCCAATGGCGGACAGGTCACGCGCGAGGCCGGACCAGTCAAAGGGGGCCAGACCGTGATCGCCTTTGTCACCGACCCCGATGGCTACAAGATTGAGCTCATCGAGCGTCCGGCCATGGCCTAAGCCAATTGAGGCACCGGGGCCAGGCCATGAAGCTACAAGACATTCGCAAAACCTACCAGCGTGCGGCGCTGGACGAAGACAGCGCCAGCGCCGATCCGTTGGCGCTGTTTCAACAGTGGCTCGGCCAGGCGTTGGAGGCCGAAATACCCGAGGCCACGGCCATGACGCTGGCCACCGTGGGCAGTGACCTGCGCCCCAGTACCCGCGTGGTGTTGCTTAAAGACTGCTCGGCCGCGGGCCTGGTGTGGTACACCAACCGCCACAGCCGTAAGGGCCGTGAACTGGCGGCCAATCCGTTTGCGGCGTTGCAGTTTCACTGGGTCGAGCTCGAGCGCGTGGTGCGCATTGAGGGCCAGGTGCAAGCCGTGGACGATGCCCAAAGCGATGCCTACTACGCCAGCCGTCCGTTGGACTCACGGATTGGCGCTTGGGCCAGCCCGCAGAGCGAGGTGATTGATTCACGCACCCACTTGGTTACGCAGGCAGCCAAATACGCGGCGCGCTTTGCGCTGACGCCACCGCGTCCGCCGCACTGGGGCGGCTACGTGCTGCAGCCCCATCAGTGGGAATTTTGGCAAGGCCGGCCCAGCCGTTTGCACGACCGGCTGCAATACGTGCGGCTGGCCGACGGTCAGTGGCAGCGCCAGCGGCTGGCACCTTAACTGGTCACGGGCCTTCGCGGCAGCGGCCACGGCGGCCTAAGCAACCCATTGCGGGTCGGCCACTCGGGTGCAGCGTTGCGCGGCGGTGGCGCGCAGCATGGCTGGCGTAACCAAGTTTGGCGCCAACTCGTGCAGCGGCATAAGCACAAACGCGCGTTCGTGCCAACGCGGGTGCGGCACGGTGAGCGTGGCGCTTTCGATGGTGGCGCTGCCATAGAAGATGATGTCCAAGTCCAGCGTGCGCGGGGCGTGGCGGTAGGGGCGCTCACGGCCAGCGGCGTTTTCTTGTGCTTGCAGG
>JALRBF010000176.1 GCA_023262365.1 Burkholderiaceae bacterium | reverse complement strand
GACGCCGGTCGTGGATGGCAAGCCCATGCCCATGGCGGACTATTTCCGCCAGCTGTCATTTGAGGGTCTAGAGGAGCGCTTGGCCTTGTTGTTCCCGAACGAAGCCGAGCGCGCCGCAGCGAGGCCTCAGTACGTTGAACGCTTGGAGTTCGAGATCAACACGATTTTGAGCATGGGGTTCCCAGGCTACTTTTTGATCGTCGGGGACTTCATCAACTGGGCCAAAAACAACGGTTGCCCGGTGGGGCCTGGTCGAGGTTCGGGGGCGGGATCTTTGGTGGCGTATGCCCTCAAGATCACGGATTTGGACCCCCTGCGGTACAACCTGTTGTTCGAGCGGTTTTTGAATCCTGAGCGGGTGTCAATGCCCGACTTTGATATTGACTTTTGCCAAGCCAACCGTGACCGGGTGATTGACTACGTAAAAAACCGTTACGGGCGAGATGCGGTGAGCCAAATCGCCACCTTTGGCACCATGGCCGCGCGCGCGGCGGTGCGCGATGTGGGGCGGGTGCTCGACATGTCGTACACCTTTTGCGACGGCGTGGCCAAGCTGATTCCCAATAAGCCTGGGCAGCACATCACCATTGCCGATGCGCTGCGCGACGAGCCCGCGCTGGCCGAGCGCGCCGCCCGCGAAGAAGAGGTGAGCGAGTTGCTGCGCATGGCGCAAAATCTCGAAGGCGTTACGCGCAACGTGGGCATGCATGCCGGTGGGGTGTTGATTGCGCCGGGTAAGCTCACCGACTTTTGTCCGTTGTACCAGCAGCCCGGCAGCCAGGCGGCGGTAAGCCAGTTTGACAAAGACGACGTTGAGGCCGCTGGGCTGGTGAAGTTTGATTTTTTGGGCTTGGCCACGCTGACCATTTTGGAGATTGCCGCACAGTTTTTGCGGGCCTCGCATCCGTCACTGGCCGATTTTTCGTTTGACGACGTGCCGCTGGATGACCCCAAGGTGTACGCCTTGTTTGGGCGCGGCCAAACCGAGGCGGTGTTTCAGTTTGAAAGCCGTGGCATGCAGGGCATGCTGCGCGACGCCAAACCACAGCGACTTGAAGATTTGATTGCGCTCAACGCGCTGTTTCGTCCCGGCCCGATGGAGTTGATTCCCACCTACATCGCCCGCAAACACGGGCGCGAAACGGTGGCGTATCCGCACCCCTCGCTCGAGCCGATTTTGTCCGAAACCTTTGGCATCATGGTGTACCAAGAGCAGGTGATGCAGGTGGCGCAGGTTATGGCCGGCTACTCGCTGGGTGGCGCGGACATGTTGCGCCGCGCCATGGGCAAGAAAAAGCCCGAAGAAATGGCCAAGCAGCGCGATGTGTTTTTGCAAGGCGCCGAGCAAAAAGGCATAGACGCCAAGGTGGCCGGCGAGGTGTTTGACCTCATGGAGAGCTTTGCCGGTTACGGCTTTAACAAATCGCACGCCGCGGCGTACTCGCTGCTGGCGTACCACACCGCGTGGCTTAAGGTGCACCACCCGGCGGTGTTTTATGCCGCCAACATGACGGTGGAGATTGACGACACCGACAAACTGCGCCAACTGGTGGCCGACGCCAAGGCCATGGGGGTGAGCTTTGAGCTGCCCGACGTCAACCGCGGGCGCTACCGGTTTGAGCCGGTTGACGCCACCACGGTGCGCTATGGGCTGGGTGCCATCAAGGGCACGGGTGAACAAGCGGTTGAGGCGTTGGTCGCAGCGCGCGAAGCCGGTGGCCCGTTTGCCAGTGTGTTTGACTTGGTCAACCGGGTCGATGCGCAGCGCATCAACCGCCGCACGTTTGAAGCACTGATAAAAGCCGGCGCACTCGACAGCTTGGAGCGTAACCGCGCCAGTTTGCTGGCCTCGGTAGAGCGCGCCATGGAGTACGCCGCGGCGCAGGCGGTCAATGTGCACCAAGTGGGCTTGTTTGACATGGGTGAGAACATGCACGGCGCCAGTACCCAAGAGCCCGACTTGGTGGCCGCCATGCCATGGGGCGTGCGTGAGCGCTTGATGCACGAAAAAGCCGCGCTGGGCTTTTTTATGTCGGGGCATTTGTTTGACGAACACGCCGCCGAGGCGCGTGCGTTGGCGCCCACCGAATTGGCGGCGCTGGGCCAGACGCGCGACCCGGTGCTGGTGGTGGGGCTGGTGAGTGACGTGCGCCCCATCACCACCGCGCGCGGGCGCATGGTGGTGTTGGCCATTGAGGACAACAGCGCCAGCGTGGAGGTGATGCTGGGCGAGGATTTGTGGCTTAGCCGCCGCCAATGGCTGCGCGAAGACGAGTGGGTGGTGCTGCAAGCCACGGCCCAGACTGACCGCGGCGGCGGCCAGTTGCGTGTGCGGGCGCAGGCGCTGTGGAGCTTGCCGCAGGCGCGTTGCCGTTTTGGTAAGTATTTGCGCGTGGAAGTGAATGGCCACATGCCAGATGTGGCCGAACTGGTGCGCGAGTTTCCGCCGCAGCGCGAACTCAGCGATGAGGGCGAGTTGGTACGCGGCCTGGGCGTGCAGTTGCACTTAACGCGCGGCGGCGCGGCGTGCGACGTACAGTTAGACGAACGCGCGCACTTTTACCCCACCGATGAAGCGCTGCGGCGCTGGGCAGCGCAGGCGGCCAACGCCTGCGCCGCCGTGGTGTATTAGGCTAGTACGGGTCAGCCGATCGCGCGGCCACGCCCGACTGGGTGGTTGCCCCTGTGCCCAGCGCCTGGCTGGTTGTTGTGGCACTTTGCTCGGCATCAAGCACGGGGCCTTTGCCGGCAAAGCGGTCAAGCAGCACATAAATAACGGGCGTAATAAACAGCGTCACGGCTTGAGACAACACCAGGCCGCCCACCACCGCCAAGCCCAGTGGCTGGCGCAGCTCGGCGCCCGCGCCGAAGGCCATGGCGATAGGCAGCGCGCCAAAAGCCGCGGTGAGCGTGGTCATCATGATGGGACGAAAACGCAGCACACACGCTTGGCGTATGGCCTCGGTGGGCGACAGGCCCTGGTGGCGTTGCGCGTCTAAGGCAAAGTCAATCATCAAGATGGCGTTTTTCTT
>JALRBF010000127.1 GCA_023262365.1 Burkholderiaceae bacterium | reverse complement strand
TGCCCTCACCATGTCCATCGGCTCCATTACGCCGCTGGTGGCCATTGCGTTGGCCATGGTGCTGGTAAACGAGCCCATTACCCTGCCCCTGGCCATTGGTGTGCTAACTATGGTAGCCGGCCTAGTGGTGGCCGCATGGGGTCCCAAGCACGGCGCACGGCCCTTTGCCGTGTGGATGCTTTTGTTACCCGCCGGCGCTGCACTTGCCAGAGGCTTGGCCCAACCCTTATCCAAATTGGGTATGGAGACCATCAACAGCCCCTACTTCGTCACGCTCATCGCAGGTACTGTCTCAACCATGGTATTGGTCGCTTTGCGCCTCTTTCACAAACGTCCGCGCAAGCAAGGTAAGCGCGGTACTCGGCTATTCCTAATCAGTGGGGTAGTGAATGGCGTGGGCATATTTTTTCTTAACTCGGCGCTGGCGTTGGGCCAAGTGGGTGTGGTTGCCTCCATTGTCGCCACGGCGCCACTGTGGACCCTCTTGTTTGGCGTATTGTGGTTTAAGCAAGAAAAGCTCACCATGCGGCACCTGGTGGTGGCGGTGTTGGTTTTTTCTGGGTCGGTACTGGTCATTGGACGCTGACCCTTCAACCAAGCAAGGGATTTTTCTGGTGGCACAACAAACGGAATACGACTTGATCGTTGTTGGCTCGGGTGCAGCCGGTTTGTCGTGTGCGGTTACGGCTAAAAAGCGCGGGCTTGATGTGGTGGTGATTGAAAAAGAGCCTGTCTTTGGCGGCACCACCGCACTGTCAGGCGGCGTGGCGTGGATTCCGCTCAACCACCATGGCTTGGCGCAAAACCCGCACGACTCAATGGACAAAGTGCGCACCTTCATGATTGGCGAGACTGGCCAATTTTTTAACGAAGAGGCAGTCACCACGTTTTTAGAAAACGGGCCCAAGATGGTCGACTTCTTTGAAAAAGAAACGGCCCTCGAATTTGTGCCCACCGCCTACCCCGACTACCATCCAGACGCCGCCGGCGGGGCCCCGATTGGCCGTTCGATTTTGGCCAAGCCTTTTGATATTCGCCTACTTGGCAAAGACATGAAGCGCATGAAGCCACCGCTTCAAACCATCACCTTCATGGGCATGATGTTCAACTCATCCAATGCCGACCTCAAACACTTCTTTCAGGCCACCAAATCGCTCGAGTCGTTTGTATTTGTGGCCAAGCGCATACTTAACCACTTCAAAGAACTAGCCCTTTACGGGCGCGCGGTCCAAGTCACCAGTGGCAACGCCCTGGCCGCCCGGTTGGCCAAGTCGGCGCTTGATCTGGGCATCCCCATACTCACCTCAACCAGCGCCCACCGCATCGTTACGCAAAACCAACGCGTCACAGGCGTTGAAGTGAAATCAGCTGATGGATTTACCGAGCTGCACGCACGCCTCGGCGTGGTGCTGGCCTGCGGCGGTTTTCCGCAAGACGTCAAACGCATTGCAGCGGCGTATCCGCACCGCAAGCGTGGCGCCGAGCATGTATCACCCACGCCCGAGGGCAACACCGGGGACGGCATGCGACTGGCCGAGGCCGCTGGCGGCCAGGTTGACATGCGCTACCAACACCCGGCCGCGTGGATGCCGGTATCTAAGGTACCCTATGGCAACGGCAAATTTGGCGTGTTTGTGCACTTACTTGACCGCTACAAACCCGGCGTCATTGGCGTAATGCAAGACGGCGAACGCTTTTGCAACGAATCCAATTCGTACCACGACGTAGGCGCGGACATGATTGCCACCTCGGCAGAAAAATCGTTTGCCCAAACCGAAATGTGGCTCATTTGCGACAAAGTGGCGCTGAGCCGCTACGGCTTGGGCTACGTCAAGCCGGCGCCCATGCCCATTGGCAAGTACCTCAAAAACGGCTACCTTAAAAAAGGCAAAACGCTTGCCGAGCTGGCACAGGTTTGCGGCATCAACGCAGAACAATTGCAAGCCACCGTTAACGAATTTAACCAGGGCGCCACCCAAGGCCAAGACCTGCAATACGGCCGTGGTACCAATGCCTTTAACCGCTATTTGGCCGACCCCAACCACCAGCCCAACCCCTGTGTGGCGCCCATTCAAACCGGGCCCTTTTACGCGGTGCACACCGTAATGGGCGACCTGGGCACCTTTGATGGCATCAGCACCACACCCACCGGCCAAGTGCTTCGCGCCGATGGCCAGGCCATTGAGGGGCTGTACGCTGTGGGCAACGACCGCGCCAGTGTGATGGGGGGCAACTACCCCGCCGCCGGCATCACGCTGGGCCCCAACCTCACGTTTGGTTACGTAACGGCCAACCACATCGCCGACACGGTGAAAGCCAACACCGCTGTCTAAGTGGTCGCGCGGGCTCGAAGCGCAATAGTGGCTGTGGTGTCTACCGAACGCTCCGGCTCGTCGCGCAAAACCACACCGTAGAGCTCGCGTGCGGCCTTGCTCGAGACCTTGCCACCCAACACATCGGCCCGAACCGCCTCGGGCGCACGTGACAGCGGGTTACCATGCCCGCCCCCACCGCCAGTCTCAAACGACAACTCATCCCCGGGCTGCAGCACAAGCCCAGTAACCTTGGAATAGGCCGTTCGATTGCCCTGGTGCGTCACATGGATAGCCCCACTGTAAGCGGGCTTGCCGCCTGACAGCCCCCACGGCGGGCAAACTGATCGTTCGCTTAAACCATTGAAACGCGCCTCGCCCATCACCTCATACACACGCCGCAGCCCGAGGCCGCCGCGAAACTCACCGGCCCCGCCAGAATCGGTTCGGTAACCGTAACTCTTCACCCTGAGCGGGTACCTTGCCTCCAGAACCTCTATCGGAATGTTGTAGGTGTCGCCATGCCCAAGGGTATACGTGCCACTTGGTCCGTCGCCGTAGGCCCGCGCCCCCCAACCCCCAGCGACAGGTTCAATATTGACAAAGTCTCGATTGGTTCGAGGGTCCTTGCCGGTGAGCAAGATGGTGGAAATGTCACTGTAATGGCCCGCCGGAATGGCTTGCGGAAATGCCGGTGCGAGGGCCTGGAAAATCGTATCGATCAGTGTCAACATCGGGGTCTGCCACCAAGACATGGCGGCAGGCTCAGCCGCACTGATTAACGTGCCCTCAGGCAACACCACGTCAAGAGGCCTGAAACAACCCTCGTTGGTATTCAAATCTGATGCTGCAAGATACTTCAGTGCCAAACGCGCCGCGCTCACCCCAGCGGCTCGTCCAGCGTTAATCGGACCACGCACCTGCGGGCTCATGTCACTCAAATCAATAGTCAACCGATCGCCTTTGACAATGACCGTAGCGGCCACCGCCACTGGTTTGTCAAGTTCAATACCGTCGTTATCCAAGAAAGTTTTTGCTTGGTAAGTGCCATCCGGCCACTGTGCGATTCGCTGACGCACCCTGCGCTCCGATTGATCCCAAATCTCACCTATTGCTGCAATGACTACCTCGGGCGTGTAAGTATCGAGCAAATCGGTTAAGCGTTTCTCTGCCAT
>JALRBF010000119.1 GCA_023262365.1 Burkholderiaceae bacterium | reverse complement strand
CAACACCTTGGGCATCAGAACGGGTTTGTTGCTCAGAAAAAGTGATGCGGCGCACCAATTCATCTCTTTTGGGGTGGCTATAGAGGCGTGACATCAGTTCGCTACGCGTCATGTAGTACACCTGCACCATGGCTTCCACAGCGGTGTGACGGGTCCAGAGGTTGGGGCCACGCAGGGCACGAACACGAGAGACTTCCATGCATTGATCCTTCAATGTCTTTTGTCGGGTTTAAGCTGTTTTTTGGCCGTAGTTTTTCAAGCCGGCGCCACCGAGGCCGACCTGCGCTGCGGCACCCAAACGCCCGCTTATTACGCCGCCACGGGGCAGCGCCCTGAGCCCGGTGCCACGTTTCATGCCTGCCACCATGGCTGCTCGGGCAACCACGCCGGGCTGATGCTACTGGCGCACGCCATGGGCCACCCCGTGCGCGGCTACGAACAAGCCCAACACCCTGCGCAGCAAGCCGCCTTGGCCAGCGTGGCGCACTTTACCAACCAAACCCCAGCGCGCCTAATTGCCGCCATTGACGGCTGCAACCTGCCCACCTACGCCATGCCGCTTACCGCACTGGCGCGCGCCTACGCCCAGCTCACGCCAGACCAACCCGACGCCACCTACGGCCAGGCACCCGCTTGGGTATGGCAAGGCATGACGCAGCACCCGGCGCTGGTGAGCGGCCTGGCGCGGCACGACTTGGTGCTTACCCGCGCCGGCCAGGGCGACTGGCTGGCCAAAGAGGGCGCCGATGGGCTACAAATGCTGGCAAGCCGGCAGCGACAACTGGCGATTGCCGTGAAGGTGGCCGATGGCCAAGCCACGCATGCCATGCGCGTAATGGTTGCGGTGCTCGACCAGCTTGACTGGCTCAACGACCACGCGCGACACCAACTGCGGCCATGGCTGCAGAGCGAGGTACGCAACAGCAGCGCACGCGCCGTGGGGCAGTGGCAACCCGTGCTGTCGTGGTTTGGGCTGGGCTAGGCGGCGCTGGCTTGGGGCCCGCGGTGGCGGTAGCCTTGCGTGATGGGATAGCGCCAGTCACGGCCAAAGGCGCGGTGCGTCACGCGCACGCCAATGGCGCCTTGGCGGCGCTTGTATTCGTTTGCCCTTAGCAGGTGCAGCACCCGTTGCACCACCTCGGGGTCGTGGCCTTGGGCCACGATGTCGTGCGGGGTTTGTTCTTGCTCTATGTACGCTTGCAAAATGGCATCAAGCACGTCGTAGGCTGGCAGGCTGTCTTGGTCGGTTTGGTCGGGGCGCAGCTCGGCGCTGGGTGCGCGCTCAATGATGCGCTGCGGAATGGGCTGGGCCACTCCGCCCATGGGGTTGTGCTGGTTACGCCAGCGCGCCAGCGCGTACACCTGTGTTTTCACCACGTCTTTAATCAGCGCAAAGCCGCCGGCCATGTCGCCGTACAGGGTGCAGTAGCCTGTGGCCAATTCGCTTTTGTTGCCCGTGGTCAGCACCAGCGCGCCAAATTTGTTGGAGATGGCCATGAGCAGATTACCCCGCACCCGCGCTTGCAGGTTTTCTTCGGTGGCGTCCTCTGCGGCGCCTTCAAATACGGGGGCAAGCGTTTGGCGCAGCGCGTCAAAGGTTGGGGCCACCGGGCATTCGTGGTAGCGCACCCCCAAACGGCTGGCCATGTCGCGCGCGTCAATTAGCGAGATGTCGGCCGTGTAGGGTGAAGGCATCATCACCGCGTGCACGCGGTCTGCCCCTAGGGCGTCCACCGCCAAGGCCAGCACCAGCGCCGAGTCGATGCCGCCCGAGAGGCCCAGTAACACCGAGGGGAAGCGGTTTTTTTGTACGTAGTCGTACAGCCCCAGCGCCAACGCACGCCACAGGTCGGCCTGCGCGTCTTCAAGCGGCGCCACCGTGCCTTGCCATTGACCCGCGGCCACGTCCAGCCGCCACACGGGCAAGGCCTCAACAAAGCCTGGGGCACGCGCGGCCACCTGCCCGTGGCTGTCCACGGCAAAGCTGCGCCCCTCAAACACCACCTCGTCTTGCCCGCCCACCAAGTGCGCGTAGGCCAGCGGCAAACCCAGCCCCAGGGCACGCTGCGCCATCACGGCTTCGCGCTCGGCACTTTTGCCCACGTGGTACGGCGAGGCATTAAGCACGGCCAGCACCTGCGCCCCTTGTTGCTTGGCCTGTTGCGCCGGTTCGGGGTACCACGCGTCTTCGCAAATTAACACGCCCACGCGGTGCCCCCGTACCGCAAACACACAAGGCGCGCCGCCCGGGGCAAAGTAACGCCGCTCGTCAAACACCTGGTAATTGGGCAAACACTGCTTGGCGTAGCGCGCCACGCACTGCCCGGCGTGCCACACGGTCGCGGCGTTGTGTGCCAACGGGCCGCCGGTGCTGCGCCCGCCGGGGTTGCTGGCCTGCTCCATGGCCCAGGGGTGCCCCAGCACCACATGCAAGCCCTCGAGCTCGGCGCAAGCCGCGGCCACTTGCTGCACCGCGTGTGCGCAGTCAGCCAAAAAGGCTGGGCGCAGATACAAATCTTCAGCGGCGTAGCCAGCCAGCGCCAGCTCGGGGGTAAGCAACACATCCACCCCCTGCGCGTGGGCTTGTTGCGCCGCCTCGATAATGCGTTGCGCGTTACCGTTCAAGTCACCCACCACAAAGTTGCACTGCGCAACCGCAAAACGAAGCGTCATAAGAGCGTATGCCAACCGTTTGTTAAAACCACCACCCACCGATGAGTGACCCGCATTATCACACCCGCACCCTAAGCCACTGGGACGAGCTGCCGCCGCAGGCATGGGATGCGCTGCTCGAGCAAAGCGCAGCAGGGCAAAGCGTGGCGCCATTTATGCGCTGGGCGTTTTTGCGTGCCATGCAAACCAGCCAATGCGCCAGCGACTCAACCGGCTGGACGCTGCACTTGGTCACGCTGTGGGAGGGCGAGCAACTGATGGCCGCGGCGCCGGTGTATGCCAAAACCCACTCGTACGGCGAATACGTGTTTGACTGGGCATGGGCCAACGCCTATGCCGACCACGGTCTGAACTACTTCCCAAAAGCCACTTCTGCTGTCCCCTTCACGCCCGTGCCCGGGTCGCGCCTGCTGGCTGTCGATGCCAATGCTCGC
>JALRBF010000099.1 GCA_023262365.1 Burkholderiaceae bacterium | reverse complement strand
CCCCCGCCACCTTCATGAGCTTAAAGTGCTTGAGATTGCCGGTGCTGGGCACGTGCGGGCCGCGGCACAGGTCGGTAAACGCCCCTTCGCGGTACAGCGAAACCGCCTCACCCGCCGGAATGCTGGCAATGATTTCGGCCTTGTAGTGTTCGCCTTGCGCCTTAAAAAACGTAACCGCCTCGTCGCGCGGCAGCACCTCGCGCTGCACCGGTTCGTCTTTGGCGGCCAGTTCGGCCATGCGCTGCTCGATGGCTTGCAAGTCTTCGGGGGTAAAGGGGCGGCTGTACGAAAAATCGTAATAAAACCCGTTTTCAATGACCGGGCCAATGGTGACCTGGGCCTCGGGGTACAAGTCTTTAACCGCGTAAGCCAGCAAGTGCGCCGTGGAGTGGCGCAGCACCTCAAGGCCATCGGCGTCTTTGGCCGTAACTATTGCCAACTCGCTGTCCTGCTCAAGCTGGTGCGAGGTGTCAACCAATTGGCCGTTGACCCGCCCTGCCAACGCCGCCTTGGCCAACCCGGCGCCAATTGAGGCGGCCACCTCAGCAACGCTTACGGGGTGGTCAAAAGCGCGCACGGCGCCGTCAGGCAAAGTAATGTTGGGCATGGTGGAGTGGGGCAAACCAGCCGATTACCGGCTTTACAACAGTAAAAACCAACATTTTACCGAAGCGCTTGGCGCGAAAAGCAACCCGGCGCATGCGGCCTAGCTTGGTAGGCGCGTTGTTAAAGGCGCTCAGACTCGGCGGTTTTGGGTTGCCACACCATTAGGCGCTTTTCGATCACGCCCACCACGCCGTCGAGCACCAGCGCAAACGCCGTAAGCACCACGATGCCGGCAAACACGGTGTTGACATCAAAATTACCCTCGGCCTCAAGAATCAGGTACCCCACCCCCGCCGCCGAGCCCAGGTACTCGCCCACCACGGCGCCCACAAACGCCAACCCTACGCTGGTGTGCAGGCTGGAGAACACCCAACTGGTGGCACTGGGCAAGTAAACGCTACGCAACAGCTGCCGCGAGTTGGCGCCCAGCATCCGGGCATTGGCCAGCAACGTGGGGCTGACCTCGCGAACACCCTGATACACATTAAAAAACACAATGAAAAACACCAACGTAACGCCCAACGCCACCTTGGACCACACACCCAAGCCAAACCACACGGCAAAAATGGGGGCCAAAATCACGCGCGGCATCGAGTTGAGCGCCTT
The DNA here is from genome assembly GCA_023262365.1 of Burkholderiaceae bacterium. Classification (GTDB taxonomy): domain Bacteria; phylum Pseudomonadota; class Gammaproteobacteria; order Burkholderiales; family Burkholderiaceae_C; genus RS62. Next base: position 815 of record JALRBF010000099.1, on the reverse strand, counting down.
GATGTAGGGGTCAAGAATGGCCGAAGCGGTATCGTTTAAGGCCAGCCACAGCCCCAGCAACAACCCACCCGCGGTGCCTATGACAAAAGCCATGAAGGTTTCGAACAAGGTAATGCCGAGGTGGTGGTATATCTCGCCCCCGGCAAACCACGCCCAAATGCGCCCCCACACTTCGAGGGGACGGCCGAAAAAGAAGGCCGCTTGGTTGGCGTCGTCAAAATAAAACGGGGGAATCCAATCGGGGTTGGTGCCCAGTTCCCATAAAACCACCAAAAATGCCAGCAAACCCAGCTGCGCCAAGCGCAACCCCCAACCGTTAAGGGCCTTCGTGTTCATGCCAGTCGTCCCATTTGTTTTTCATAACCCTTGAGCACTTCATCGCGCAACACCGACCAAATTTGCTCATGCAAATCAATAAAGCGCCGATGCGTGCGTATCTCGGCCACATCGCGTGGACGGTCTAGGTCGATTACAAAATCACCAATTGGGTGGGTGGCTGGGCCGGCCGACAACACCACCACCCGGTCAGACATGGCAATGGCTTCATCCAAATCGTGGGTGATAAACAGGACCGCCTTTTTTTTGGCTTGCCACAAGTCCAGCACCTCGTTTTCCATGAGCTGCCGAGTTTGAATATCGAGCGCCGAAAACGGCTCGTCCATCAAGATGATGTCGGGGTCTAGGATGAGGGTTTGCGCCAGCGCGGTACGCTTGCGCATGCCGCCCGACATTTGGTGCGGGTAGCGGTCGCCAAACCCACCCAGCCCAACCCGCTTGAGCCACTCGCCGGCCTCGTGCGCCGCTTGCTGAGGGCT
>JALRBF010000075.1 GCA_023262365.1 Burkholderiaceae bacterium | reverse complement strand
GCCGGTTTCGGTGAGCGCGGCGGCCAGCATGGCGCCCACAATCACGATGGCAGATACCGCGTTGGTCACGGCCATCAGCGGGGTGTGCAGCGCCGGGGTGACGTTCCACACCACGTGGTACCCCACGTAGATGGCCAGCACAAAAATGATGAGGTTGATAACGGTTGGGTTGATGGCGTCCATGCCTTAGCTCCTGGTTACCGCGCCATCGCGGGCGACCAAACACGCCGCCACGATGTCGTCTTCCATGTCTACCTTTACGCCTTCGGCGCTGGCGATTAGCTTGAGAAAATCCAGCACATTGCGCGCATACAGCGCCGAGGCATCGGCGGCAACCAGCGCCGCAAGGTTGGTCAAACCCACCAGATGCACACCGTGCGCCTGCACGGTTTGTCCGGCCCGGGTCAAGGTGCAATTGCCGTCGTGCCCGTTAGGGCCGCGCCCGGCTGCCAAGTCAACCAGCACCGAGCCCGGCTTCATGGCCTTGACCATGTCCTCGCTTACCAAAGTGGGCGCGGCGCGCCCGGGAATCAACGCCGTGGTAATCACCACATCGGCCAACGCCACGCGCTTGGCCACCTCAATTTGCTGACGCGCCAGCCAGCTCGGCGGCATGGGCTTGGCGTAGCCGCCCACGCCCTCGGCGGCTTGGCGCTCTTCGTCGGTTTCGTAGGGTACGTCAATGAACTTACCCCCCAGCGACTCGACTTGTTCTTTAACCGATGGGCGAACGTCCGAGGCTTCAATGACCGCACCCAAGCGCTTGGCCGTGGCAATGGCCTGCAAGCCGGCCACGCCCACGCCCAGCACCACCACGCGGGCGGCCTTCACGGTGCCCGCGGCCGTCATGAGCATGGGGAAGAACCGGCCGTAGGTGTTGGCCGCCAGCATCACCGCTTTGTACCCCGCGATGTTGGCCTGACTGGAGAGCACATCCATGCTTTGGGCACGGGTGGTGCGCGGCGCGGCCTCTAGCGCAAAAGCCGTGATGCCCGCTTGCGCCATGCGTTGCAGGCCTTGGGTGTCAAACGGGTTGAGCATGCCCACCAAGGTGGCGCCAGGGCGCATGCGTGCGAGTTCGTCGCCGCTGGGCGGGGCCACCTTGAGCACCAAGTCGGCGCCCCACGCGGCCGCGACATCCACAACCTGGGCGCCCACTTGGGTGTAGGCTTGGTCTGGCGCACTGGCCGCTACCCCAGCGGTGCTTTGCACGTTCACTTGATGCCCTTGGGCAACAAGCTTTTTGGCGGTCTCTGGGGTCACGGCAACACGTGTTTCGCCGGCGGTGGTTTCGGCCGGGACACCGATTTGCATGGTTTGCCTCCTTGAATACGCGGGGTGCCTCGCACCGGCCGCAACACGCGCATTATCAACCATGCACCAAAACAGACTGGCGCCTGCGGGTACCGCGATAATGCACGTCATGACAACTCAACGTTGGAGTCCCAGCGTCACGGTGGCCGCCGTGATGGTGCGCGAGGACGGGCGCTACTTGCTGATTGAAGAGCACACCCCTGAGGGGCTGCGGCTTAACAACCCGGCAGGACACTTGGAGCCGGGCGAGAGCCCGGCACAGGGCTGCGCACGCGAGGCGCTTGAGGAAAGCGCCTACGCGTTTGAGCCCACGGCGCTGGTGGGCATCTATTTGGCACGCTTCGTGCGGCAACCCGACACCGAATTGGCCCAAGACATCACCCACCTGCGCTTGGCGTACGCTGGGCGCTTGGGCACGCACCACCCGCAGCAGGCGCTGGACCACGGCATCGTGGCCACGCATTGGCTGAGCCTGCAAGAGGTGCGCGACAGTGCCGCGCGCCACCGCAGCCCGCTGGTGCGGCAGTGCATTGAGGACCACGCCAGGGGTCAGCGGCTGCCACTGGAGTCAATAGCGGTTGACCCCTCGGTTTGGCAGCCGACGGGCGCGCCATGAGCTGGGGCACAGACGCCTTGCTGTTTGCCGCGGCGCTGCTGGCGGGGGTGCTCAATGCCATGGCCGGGGGCGGCACCTTCATTACGTTTCCGGCCTTGGTGTGGGCCGGGGTGCCGCCGGTGGCTGCCAACGCCACGAGCACGCTGGCGGCGTTTCCGGGGTACGCCAGCAGCAGTTGGGGCTTTCGCGGCGAACTCGCCAGCCTGCCACGGCGCACGGTGTTCGTTGAGTTGCTGATTGCCGCCGTGGGCGGCGTGCTGGGCGCGTTGCTGCTGCTGGTTACACCGGCGGCGACCTTTAATGGCCTGGTGCCTTGGCTGCTGTTGTTTGCCACGGTGGCGTTTGTGCTGGCGCCCAAGGTGCAGGCGCTGCGCGCCATGCAAAGCCGCACGGCGAGTTGGCGCCGGCCTGGATTGGCGTTGGCCTCGGTCTACGGCGGGTACTTCAACGGCGGGCTGGGCATTGTGCT
>JALRBF010000050.1 GCA_023262365.1 Burkholderiaceae bacterium | reverse complement strand
TACGATTCTTGAAGCCCAGAAGAAGGAGAAAGAAAAGAAACTTGCACAGGATACTGCAGCCGCCATCCAGGCGCAGGCCTCGTGGCTGATGCCTTCCATCAGGCAGCCGTCGCCCAAAAAGACCCAGGTGCGGTGATCGATCACGGTGTGGCCCGGGCGGTTGAATTGCGCGGCCAGCAGTTTTTCCGCCAATGCCATGCCCACGGCATTCGTAACGCCCTGGCCCAGCGGGCCTGTGGTGGTCTCTACGCCGGGTGTCACGTCCACCTCGGGGTGCCCAGGCGTGAGGCTATGGAGCTGGCGAAAACGCTTGAGCTCGGCCATGGGCAGGCGGTAGCCGCTTAAATGCAACAGCGCGTAAAGCAGCATGGAGCCGTGCCCGTTGGACAACACAAAGCGGTCGCGGTCGGGCCATTGCGGTTGTTCGGGGTGGTGGCGCAGGTGCCGTTGCCACAGCACGGTGGCAATGTCGGCCATGCCCATGGGTGCGCCGGGGTGTCCCGAGTTGGCCCGCTGCACGGCGTCCATGGCCAAGGCCCGAATGGCGTTGGGCAGGGCCGGGTCAAAAGTGGGGGTGGCGGCCATGCGTGCTCCTCAATAAACGCCAGCGAAAGCCGGCGATTTTATCGCACCGCCCCAGCCAGCTTAGGCGAGAATAGGCGCCATGTCCTATCCCGCCATGGTGTTGTCGGCCGGCCGCGGTCAGCGCATGCAACCGCTCACCGACCGCTGCCCCAAGCCACTGTTGCCGGTTGGCCGCCACACGCTGCTGGGCCACACGCTGCGGGCGCTGGCGCGCGCCGGCGTCACGCAAGCCACGGTCAACACCGCCTGGCTGGGCGAGCAAATTGAGGCGGCGTTTGCCGCCGACCAACCCGCCAGCGCCACCTGCCCGCGCCTGCACTACAGCCGCGAAGGCCAGCGCTTTGGCCACGCCCTAGAGACCGCCGGCGGCATTGCCCACGCGCTGCCGCACCTGGGCGAGGTGTTTTGGGTGGCCGCGGCCGACGCGCTGGCGCCAGACTTTGCCTTTGACCCCAGCCCGGCCCAAGCGGTGTGCACCGGCGAGCACCTGGCCCATGTGTGGCTGGTGCCCAATCCGCCGCACCAGCCACACGGCGACTTTGCACTGGGGCCCAACGGTTTGCTGAGCAACGACCCGAGCTGGCCGCGCCACACGTATGCCACCTTTGGTTTGTTTCGCCGCGACTTGTTTTTGTCGCCTTGGTGCCCCATTGCCCCGGGCAACCCGCACGGTGAGGTGGCCCCACTGGCGCCCCTGCTGCGCCTAGCCATTGCCCAGCAGCGCGTGGGCGCCACCCTTTACACCGGCACCTGGATGGACGTGGGCACCCCCGAACGCCTGGCCGAGGCGCGACGCTTGTTTACCACCCCCACCAACGCCGCATGACACCCACCCCCTACGCCACCCGCCGCCAACAGCTTGCTGCCCAGCTTGGGCCACACGCCGTGGCCATCGTACCCACCGCGGCGGTGCAGCCGCGCAATCGCGACAACGAACACCCGTATCGCTTTGACAGCTACTTTTACTACCTTACTGGCTTTACCGAGCCGCACGCGTGGCTGGTGCTTGACGGCCAAGGCCGCAGCACCCTGTTTTGCCAACCCAAAGACCTGGCGCGCGAAATTTGGGACGGCTACCGACTTGGCCCCGAGGCCGCGCCCGCGGCACTGGGGGTGGATCAGGCCTTTGGCGTAGACGCGCTGGAGACCGAGCTGCCCAAACTGCTGGCCAACCAACACGCGGTGTGGTGGCCATTTGCCACCCACCCTGGTCTATCGCAGCGCGTACAAACCTGGCTGGCCGCGGTGCGCGCCCAAGCGCGCAGCGGCATCGGCTGTCCGCAAAGCCAGCACGACGTGTGCGCCGTATTGGATGACATGCGGCTCATCAAAGACGACACCGAGCGCGCCCTCATGGCGCGTGCGGGCCGCATCAGCGCCGGGGCCCACCGGCGCGCCATGCAGCACTGCGCGCAAAGCCTGCGCGCGGGCCAAGCGCTGCACGAATACCACCTAGAGGCCGAATTGCTGCACGAGTTTCGACGCCACGGCGCGCAAGCCCCGGCCTACCCCAGCATTGTGGCCGCCGGGGCCAATGCCTGTGTGCTGCACTACCGCGCCGACCGCGCTGCGGTGCGCCCCGGTGACTTGGTGCTGATCGACGCCGGCTGCGAACTCGACGGCTACGCCAGCGACATCACCCGCACCTTTCCGGCCAATGGCCGCTTTAACGCCGCCCAGCGTGACGTGTACCAAGTGGTGCTGGCCGCGCAACACGCCGCGGTCAACGCCACCCGCCCCGGCGCGCGCTTTGACGACGTGCATCAGGCGGCGCTACAGGTGTTGTGTCAGGGCATGCTTGACTTGGGGTTGCTCTCACGCACCACGCATGGCAACGCAGACGCCGTGATGGAGCAACGCGCCTACACCGCCTACTACATGCACCGCACCAGCCACTGGCTGGGGTTGGATGTGCACGACGTAGGCGCCTACACCCAAGCCGAGGCTAACGGCGACGAACGGCGCAGCCGCGTGCTGCAGCCCGGCATGGTGCTCACCATCGAGCCGGGGCTTTACAGTCGGCCCGGCAGCGACGCGCCCGAAGCGTTTCATGACATCGGCGTGCGCATTGAGGACGACGCGCTGGTCACCGCCAACGGCTGCGAGTTGCTCACCCGCGACGTGCCGGTGGAGGTGGCCGCCATTGAGGCGTTGATGGCCTAGCGTTGCCTACAATCAGATCACGCCGCCGCGCGTTGCCGGCGACGGTTGACGGCACCGCCCTTTTCATTTTTTTTTGGACCCCCCATGGCCAACCCCACCCACCCGTCACCCACCCGTGAACAACTGCGCCGCGCGGCACTGGCGTATCACGAACACCCCGTACCCGGCAAACTCTCCGTTACGGCCACCAAGCAATTGGTCAACCAGCGCGATTTGGCGCTGGCGTATTCACCCGGCGTGGCCGCCCCGTGCGAAGAAATCGTGGCCGACCCCGCCGCGGCCTACCGCTACACCGCACGCGGCAACTTGGTGGCCGTCATAAGCAACGGCACGGCTGTGCTTGGCCTGGGCGACATCGGCCCGCTGGCGGCTCAACCGGTCAGGGAGGGCA
>JALRBF010000372.1 GCA_023262365.1 Burkholderiaceae bacterium | reverse complement strand
GGATTCGCCATCATCTCCACGCTCGCCCGCTCGATTGGCATCGTCCGGTGGCTGGTGCCCGCCCCGGCTCTCGCCGACGCCTACGCTGCCACACCGAGCGAGACCGAGCGCGTGGCGATCGCCGTGGTCTTTGGCCTCTTTGCGGTTGTAGGCAAACGGCAGGTTGTGCCCCAGGCGCGCCAGCTCCACGGCCACCGCCGCCACCAGCACAATGCCTTTGTAGGCCGGGCCAAACAGCATGTCGCAGGGCACACCCTGGGCCACAATCCGGCGGGCATAAAATGCCGCCAACTGGCTGAGTTTGGCGCCATCGTCAAACTTGCCGGCGTTAAAAAAATACGGGCTTAGGCGTCCTGCCTTGGTTTTAAACTCACCCAGCCCCAACACCCCCGCGTCCATGGCAAAGGCCACAAACGCTTGTGCCAAGGGGTCAGGGGAGAGGGCAGAATGGGTGCTCATGCAAAACGCGTCTTTCAAACTCACCTCGCTTAACCTCAACGGCATTCGCTCGGCCATGCGCAAAGGGTTGGGCCAGTGGGTGGCCGACCATGCGCCCGATTGTATGTGTGTGCAAGAGCTCAAAGCCCAAGCCGACGACTTAGACCACGACATGCGCGAGCTCGGCGGCATGCGCGGGTATTTTCATTTCGCACAAAAAAAAGGCTACTCGGGCGTGGGGGTGTACAGCCGCGTTGAACCCAGCGACGTGCGGGTGGGCTTTGGCAACGCCGAGTTTGACGCCGAAGGGCGCTACCTTGAGTTGCGCTTTGATACCCCGGCGCGGCGGCTTAGCGTGATTAGCCTGTATTTGCCCAGCGGCTCCTCGGGCGACGAGCGCCAAGAGGCCAAGTACCGCTGCTTGGCCGCGCTCACCCCGCATTTGGCCGGCTTGTTGCCGCAGCGCGAGGTGTTGATGTGCGGTGACTTGAACATTGCCCACCAGCACATTGACCTTAAAAATTGGCGCAGCAACCTCAAAAACAGCGGCTGCTTGCCGGCTGAGCGGCAATGGCTTAGCGCCACCTTGCAGCAGGGCATGGTAGACGTGTACCGCCACTTACATCCCGAGGCCACCGACGCTTGCTACACGTGGTGGAGCAACCGAGGCCAAGCCTGGGCCAAAAACGTGGGTTGGCGCCTTGACTACCAATTGGCCACGCCCACCCTGGCGCGCACCGCGCAGCGTGTTGAGGTGTTTAAGGCGCAGCGCTTTTCTGACCACGCCCCGCTCACGGTGTGGTACGCCAGCCGTCCATGAACGCATGGGCCAGCGCGTCGGTCCTTGGCGCCTCGGCGACTTGGGCGCACGCGGGCCATGGGCGCCGTTGGGGCGTGGCGCTGGCGGTGTCGCTGGCACTGCATGCGGCGTTACTTTGGAGCTTGCGCGGCGCAGACGACCGTACGCCAAAGGCCGTGGCGCAGCAGCCCACCGATGCGGTGCACTGGTTTGCCGCATCGTTGTTGCCTCAGCCACCGTTGCCGTCGCCCGTTACCACCCAGGCTGCGCCCACCCCGGCGCCGCGGCCGTTGGCACAGCCCATCCAACCGGCTGCGCCGCGCCCGCCGGCCGCTGTACCCCAGCTTAGCGCGCCATCGTCCACTTGGGCCAAGCCCAAGCCCAAGCCCCTGCCCACGGCCGAAGCGGCGCCCCAGCGCCCGACCCCGCCAAGCCAGCCAACCGCAGCGGTGGCCACCGCCGTGGCGCCGCCCGAGCAGCCGGCGTTCACACGGCCCCCAACGGCGGACGCGGCGCCGGCGGATGGGCCTGTCCAGTTTGCCGCCGCGCAGGCTCCCGTTGCCGATACGGCCGTGGCGGCCTTGCCCTCGCGTCCGCCCCAGCCCTTGCCCGGCGTGGTGCAGCCCGCGCCGCGCTACCCGGCGCTGAGCCGCCGCCTGGGTGAGCAAGGCACGGTGTGGCTGCGTGCCCAAGTTGACGCCACCGGCCGCGTGCAGCGCGTGCAGTTGCTACGCCCTAGCCCCTATCCACGACTCAACCGCGCCGCACAAGACGCCGTGAGCACCTGGCAATACCGCCCCGGCACCGAGCAAGGCACCCCCGTGGCGATGTGGCTGGAGGTGCCGGTGCGGTTTGTGTTGCAGCCCCCACCTTGACCCGCCACCGGACCACCCCATGCTTCGCTACCTCACCATTCCTGTTACGCCCTTTGCGCAAAACTGCTCGCTGCTGTGGTGTGACGTCACCCACGACGCGGTGCTGATTGACCCTGGCGGCGATTTGCCCGAGCTTGAACAAGCGGTACAGGCCCAAGGCGCGCGCCTTAGCGCGATTTGGGTCACCCATGCCCACATTGACCACGCCGGTGGGGTAGGCGAATTGGCCCAGCGCTGGCAGCTGCCCATCGTGGGGCCGCAAGCCGAAGACCAGTTTTGGATTGACGCCCTGCCCCAGCAAAGCCAGCAGTTTGGCTTTGCCCCTGCCCAGGCCTTTACGCCCACGCGTTGGCTCAACGACGGCGATACCCTCAGCCTAGGCCAGCACACCATCACGGTGCGGCACTGTCCGGGGCACACCCCAGGCCACGTGGTGTTTTACGCCCCCGCCATTGGCCGCGCCTTTGTTGGTGACGTGTTGTTTGCTGGCAGCATTGGCCGCACCGACTTTCCGCGCGGTGACCACGACACCCTGATACGCAGCATCATCCAGCGCCTGTGGCCCATGGGTGACGAGACCGTGTTCATCCCCGGGCACGGGCCCGAGAGCACGTTTGGCCGCGAACGCGCCACCAACCCGTTTGTGGGTGGCACCTAAGATGATGCGCCTCAGCGGGTGGCACCCCAGGTTGCCCACCATGGCGCTGTTGGGCTTTGCCGCGGGCCTGCCCATTTTGCTTATTTTTTCTTCGTTGTCGCTGTGGCTGGCCGAGGCGGGCGTGGCGCGTGCCTCGGTCACCATGTTCAGTTGGGCGGCGCTGGGGTATTCGTTTAAGTTTGTGTGGGCCCCCCTGGTTGACCGGCTGGTGTTGCCTGGGCTGGGGGCCATGGGCCGGCGGCGCAGTTGGTTGATGTTGGCACAGCTCAACGTGGTGGCGGCCATTGGGGTCATGTCCAGCGTGGACCCCGCCACCCCCGGCGCCTTGCCCATGATGGCGCTGGCCGCTGTGTGGCTGGGCTTTGCCTCGGCCACGCAAGACATTGCCATCGACGCCTATCGCATCGAGTGCGCGCCGGTGCAGTGGCAAGCCATGCTCTCGGCTGCCTACATCGCGGGCTATCGCGTGGGCATGGTGGTGGCCGGCGCCGGCGCCCTGTGGTTGGCCGACGCCTGGGGCTCCACACGCGGGGCCTACGCGGCGCAGGCTTGGCAACACGCGTATCAGGTCATGGCCGCGTGCATGCTGGTTGGCGTGTTGACCACCTGGCGCATGCCCGAGCCCACCCCAGCGCCCGAGGCCATGGCCGCGCCCCCGGCCGCACCCCCGCACCACGGCCCTTTGTTGCTGCTGTTTGCCGCGGTGGTGGCGGTGTTTGTTGCGGTGTTCTCGGCGCTGGCGTCATGGATGGGCGGCGGGCACGGGCCGGTGGTCTCGCTGCTGGCCGAGTTGCTGCGCTTGGCGCTGGCGCTGGCCGCGGGCTTGGTCGCGGGCCAAACCCTGGTGGGTCTGGGTTGGGTGCCCGCGGCGTTGTTGCGCCAAACTTGGCTGGCGCCGGTGCAGTCGTTTTTTTTGCAGCACGGTGCGCGCACGGCCTGGCTGCTGCTGGCGCTTATTGGCTTGTACCGCATCTCAGACATTGTGTTGGGCGTCATATCGAATGTGTTTTATATGGACATGGGCTACAGCAAGCCCGACATTGCGCAGGCCGTTAAAACCTTTGGCGTGGCCGTAAGCATTGCCGGCGGGTTTTTGGGTGGCTGGCTGGCCACGCGCTGGGGCGTGATGCGTTGCTTGTTTTGGGGCGCGGTGGTCTCGGCGCTCACCAACGTGTTGTTTGTCTGGCTGGCACTCTCAGGGGCAGGCATCAGCGGCTTGTACGCGGTGGTTACCGCCGATAACCTGGCCGCTGGCTTTGCCAGCGCGGCGTTTGTGGCGTTTTTGTCCAGCCTCACCCAGGTCTCGTTCACGGCGGTGCAATACGCCGTGTTCAGCTCGCTCATGACGTTGTTGCCCAAAACCCTTGGGGGGTATTCGGGGGGCATGGTCGACGCCATGGGTTACCCCGGGTTTTTTGTCTTTACCGCCTTGCTTGGTGTACCGGTGCTGGTGCTGGTGGTGTGGGCCACCAAGCGCTTAAAGTAAATTAAAAGGTTACTTATTTGGTTGTGTATTGAATCTGTGAGTATTTTGGTACTACAGTACGCCAATGTCACACAGAAAAGCCAGTCAACCATTCACGGGTTGCGGTACCCAGGCCACCGGCCTTGCGGGTCAACGCACCTAACCAGTCAGGGAGCATGACGCGGTCACACCGCGTCTTAAACCCCGCATCAAGCGGGGTTTTTTTGTCCGTTCTTTTCTTCCCAGCCGGCGCTTAGTGGCCGCCGTGCGCCACGGGCCCAGCGGGCAGTTGATACCGCGTGCCGCAGTAGGGGCAGCATGCCTCACCGGTCTGAGCCACTTGCAAAAACACCTTG
>JALRBF010000326.1 GCA_023262365.1 Burkholderiaceae bacterium | reverse complement strand
AAGGATCTGCTGCAACATTTACTGCTTATGATCAAATCGATAAGTCTCCAGAAGAAAAAGCAAGAGGAATTACAATTTCGACAGCCCACGTTGAGTACGAAACTTCAAAAAGACATTATGCACATGTTGACTGCCCTGGTCACGCTGATGCGCGGCACCATCAGCGCGCACAGCGAACCGGGTAAAGGCTCGCGCTTTGGCTTTGTGGTGCCACTGCCCAAGCGCCCCACGCCCAACACCCACCAAGACCCCAACCAACCCAGCGCCTCGGCCCCGCCACACCAAAGCTTGCAGGCGCGCATTTTGCTGGTTGAAGACAACGCCATTAACCGCCTGGTGGCCAAACAGTTGCTGCAGCGCGAGGCCCCGGGGCTGCACATTGACGAAGCCGTGGACGGCCCCCAAGCCCTAAGCCTGGCGGCTGCGCAACGCTACGACTTGATTTTGATGGACGTGGTGATGCCGCACATGAGCGGCGTTGAAGTTACGCAGCGTTTGGTTGCCGAGCATGGCAAGGACACCCCACCGGTGCTGGGCCTAACCGCCGACCCCAACCCCGAACTGCACCAGCGCTGCCGCGCCGCTGGCATGCGCGAGGTTTACCTTAAGCCGTACCTTGCCGCGGAGCTGGCGCGGCGCATTGCGCATTGGATTGGCGAGTCGGCTCAGGGGTAAAGCCGCACCAAGGCCTCGGCCACGCACACGGGTTTGCTGCCGCCTTCGCGCTCAAAGGTTACGTGCCAGGTAATTTGGTAGCTGCCAGCCTCTAGGGCTTTGGCCGCACCCAGCGTCAAGCGCGCGCGCAAGCGCGAGCCGCTGGGCAGCGGGGCGGTAAAGCGAACCTTGTCGGTGCCGTAGTTAATGGACATGCCGCAGCGCTCGATTTTGACGCTGGTGTCAAGAAAATACGGCAGCAGCGACAACGTAAAAAATCCGTGAACGATGGTGCCGCCAAAGGGAGTGTGCGCCGCCCGCGCCGGGTCAACATGTATCCATTGCCAATCGCGCGTGGCGTCAGCAAAGCGCGTGATGTCGGCTTGCTCAAGGGTTAGCCAGTCGCTTACGGCCACCTCTTGGCCCACACAGGCCACCAAGGCCTCGATGTTTGAAAATACCTTCACCTTGGTTTGGCTCCCGTGCTTGGTTTACGCGCGTTCAATAACCAGCGCAATGCCTTGGCCTACGCCAATGCACATGGTGCACAAGGCGTAGCGGCCTTGGCGCTGTTGCAGCTCGTAGGCGGCGGTGGTTACCAAGCGTGCACCGCTTGCACCCAGCGGATGGCCCAGCGCAATGGCCCCACCGTTGGGGTTTACGCGTGGGTCATCGTCGGCCACGCCCAATTGGCGCAATACCGCCAGGCCTTGCGCGGCAAAGGCTTCATTGAGCTCAATCACGTCCATGTCGGCAAGGCGCAAGCCCGTCAGGGCCAGCACCTTTTGCGTGGCCGGGGCCGGGCCAATGCCCATGATACGCGGCGCCACACCGGCCACGGCCATGCCCACCACGCGCGCCATGGGCTGCAGGCCGTGGCGCTTTAGGCCTTCGTCCGATGCCATGAGCAAGGCGCATGCGCCGTCGTTGACGCCGCTGGCGTTGCCTGCCGTCACGCTGCCGTCGGCCTTAACCACGCCGCGCAATTTGGCCAGTTGCTCGGGCGTCACGTCGCGCGGGTGCTCGTCTTGGGTCACTTGAATCGGGTCGCCCTTTTTTTGCGGTATGGCAACGGGCACCAGTTCCATGTCCAGGCGTCCGTTGCGTTGCGCGGCCAGGGCCTTGCGCTGACTGGCCAGGGCCATGGCGTCTTGGTCGGCGCGCGACACACCGAATTGCTCGGCCACGTTTTCGGCGGTCTCGGGCATGGAGTCAATGCCGTACTGCGCCTTCATCAGCGGGTTAACAAAACGCCAGCCAATGGTGGTGTCGTACACCGCGTTGCTGCGCGCAAAGGCCGACTCGGCCTTGGGCATCACAAAGGGCGAGCGGCTCATGCTCTCCACGCCGCCGGCCACGGCCAGATGCGCCTCGCCGGTGCGCAGCGCACGCGCGGCGCTGCCCACGGCGTCCATGCCCGAGCCGCACAAGCGGTTAACGGTAACCCCGGGCACATCCACCGGCAAACCGGCCAACAAGCTGGACATGTGCGCCACGTTGCGGTTGTCCTCGCCGAGGCTCATAAAGGCGCCATTCAGTGAGGCGGCCCGGGAGAGCATGTGCCTGCCCGGGAGCCAGCTCTCGGCGTCAAGGGGCGGCTCCAGGTGGCTGGCCCAGACGCAAGAGCAGCCCATGTACATGG
>JALRBF010000301.1 GCA_023262365.1 Burkholderiaceae bacterium | reverse complement strand
TGATGGTCACGGCGTAGGTTTCAAACAAGTCAGCGGCCATGCCAGCGCAGTCGCCCACGTTGTCGCCCACGTTATCGGCAATCACCGCTGGGTTGCGTGGGTCGTCTTCGGGAATGCCGGCTTCGACTTTACCCACAAGGTCGGCACCCACGTCGGCGCCTTTGGTAAAAATGCCGCCGCCTAAACGCGCAAAAATCGAAATCAGCGACGAGCCAAACGCAAACCCCACCAGCGGGTGCAGCGTGTCGCCCAAGTTGGCGGGGTTGCCGTCGTACAAAAAGGCAAAAAATCCGGCCACGCCCAGCAGGCCCAGGCCCACCACCAACATGCCCGTAATGGCCCCGCCGCGAAACGCCACGTTCAGCGCCGCGGCCATGCCGCGGGTGGCCGCTTGCGCGGTGCGCACGTTGGCACGCACCGAAATGTTCATGCCAATAAAGCCGCACGCGCCCGAGAGCACGGCACCGATGATGAAGCCCGCTGCCGTGGCCACGTCAAGCAACAAACCAATCAGGACAGCCAACACCGCGCCAGCCATGGCAATGGTTTTGTACTGGCGCGCCAAGTACGCTGCCGCACCAGCTTGCACCGCAGCGGCTATTTCCTGCATGCGGGCATTGCCTGCATCCTGACCCAAAATCCAGCTGCGGGTCAACAATCCATAGGCCACGGCAATTAAGCCGCACACCATGGCCAAGTACACCACGTTCATACCCATCTTGATGGTTCTCCAATTGGTTTGCGGATAGCAAATTACGTTGACCTAGGCGTCTTGTGCCCAGTGGCCACCGTTGCGCCCGACACTGTACCTACCTTTGTTGGCTAACTTGGCCGTTGCCATGCTTTGGGCGTCTAAAATAAGGGTAAACACCAATAGGGTGTGCAGCAACGACCGTCAATTCACGCACAAGGCCATCTGTTTATGTCACTCGATAACGTCACACCCGGCGACGACGCGCCCGAGAACTTCAACGTCATTATTGAAATCCCCATGAATGCCGACCCCATTAAATACGAGGTCGACAAAGCCTCGGGCGCGATTTTTGTGGACCGTTTTATGGGCACCTCCATGCACTACCCCACCAACTATGGTTACGTGCCGCGCACCATTGCTGGTGACGGCGACCCGGTGGACGTGTTGGTGATTACGCCCTACCCGCTGATGTCGGGGGTGGTGGTACCGTGCCGGCCCATTGGCGTACTACAAATGGAGGACGAATCAGGCCAAGACGCCAAGGTGTTGGCCGTGCCCATGGACAACATCTTGCCCATTTACACCCATTGGCGCAAACCCGAAGACATCAACCAACTGCGCTTGCAAACCATCGTGCACTTTTTTGAGCACTACAAAGACCTTGAGCCGGGCAAGTGGGTCAAGGTGCTGGGGTGGGAAGGGCCAGAGCAGGCCAAACGCGAGGTGAGCGAGGGCATGGCGCGCGCCAACGCGGCTTAAACGGGGTCGGTGCGCTTAAAAGGCGTATGCGCGTGCAGCGCGTCTTGGTAGTTGTCCATGGCCTGGGTTTCGCGCTCTAGGTAGTGGCCAATGGCTTGAGCAAACTGTGGGTGCGCCACCCAGTGCGCGCTGTGGTGGCGGGTAGGCATGAGGGCGCGTGCCATTTTGTGCTCGCCTTGGGCCCCGCCCTCAAAGCGTGCAATGCCGTTGGCCATGCACCATTGCAGTGGCTGGTAGTAGCAGGCCTCAAAGTGCAGCGCGTCCACCCGCGCCAGCGCCCCCCAGTAACGGCCGTAGGCCACCCGCCGGTCGTGGCTTAGGCCAAGTAGGCTGCAGGCCACGCGTTGTCCGCTGGCGGTGTGCGCCACAAACAGCACCCAGGCCTTGGGCAGTTGCTGCGCCACTTCGGCAAAAAACGCCCGGCTTAGGTACGGCGCGTTGCCGTGCTCAAGGTAGGTTTGCGCGTAGCAGTGGTAAAAAAAGTCCCAGTCCGCTTCGCTGATTTCGTGGCCCTCGCGCACCGTAAATTGCAACCCGGCCTCGGCCACCTTGCGCCGCTCTTGTTTGATTTTTTTTCGCTTCTCTTGCTTGAGCGAGGCCAAAAAGCTCTCAAAGGTGGGCCATGGCGGCTGCGCGTTGTGCCAATGAAACTGCACGGTCTCGCGCACCATCCAGCCGGCGCGCTCGCATGCCTGGCGCTCAGCCTCGGGCACAAACAACGCGTGCAACGACGACCAACCCTGCTCGACGGCCTTGGCCACCAGCGCCTGCAGCAGGGCTTGGCGTGCCGCCTCGGTGCGCGCCAGCAGGCGTGGCCCGGGCACCGGGCTAAAGGGCGGGGCAATCAAGCCCTTGGGGTAGTAGGCCAGGCCGTGGGCGTCGTAAGCGCGTGCCCATGCCCAGTCAAAAATGTATTCGCCGTACGAGTGGGTTTTGGCATACACCGGCGCCGCGGCCATCAGTTGCTCGCCCTCCCA